>CAIXTV010000275.1 GCA_903922465.1 uncultured bacterium | reverse complement strand
TATGACCTCCGTCCATCCCGATTACGAAAACTTCTCACAAACAAACATCACCACCGATGATACCAAAATCATCCGTCTCACTTGTAAACTCATCAAAAAATAAATTTCCTAACTATCTCCAACTCTCCCAACCACCTAATCATCTTAAATCAAAAATCCTTGTTCTAACATCAGAAGGATTCATCATAAAGCTTCCATCTTATAGAAAGATGGAAGCTTATTAATTCCCCTAAAATTCAGCATTTACAACCCTAACAGGTTTCAAAAACCTGCTAGGGTTAATCATTTTTACATGATAGGAGGTTTCTATTTTGGAGCTCCCCCCCCTCTGTCTTAACTTCAACTTAAGACACTCTAAATACCCCAGGCACTCTAGGCACTCTAGGCACTTTAGGCACTCCAAGTACTCTAGTCACTTCTTCTTTCTCAATTTATTTGTACTTTTGCATAAATAAATCACCTCCTATGCAAGCATTATTTAATGATATAAAAAGCGTTATCGAACAAGGCACACCCAGTGTTCTCTGTTTAGTAACCGAAACCACAGGCTCCACACCCCGCAAAGCCGGCAGTAAGATGCTGGTGTTTCAGGATGGTAGTAATAAAGGAACCATTGGAGGTGGCAGCATAGAATATCAGGCAATTCAGGATGCCATTGAAATGATGTCCGGCGCTTCGCCTTGCAAAAAAAGCTATCATTTAAAAGATGATTTAAACATGCAATGCGGTGGCACTATGGAAGTCTATTTCGAACCAATTGCCTGTTTGCCTAAGTTGTATATCTTTGGTGGAGGTCATATAGGAAAGGTACTTGCAAGCTTTGCCGCACCCCTTGGTTTTCGTCCCATTGTCATCGACCAGCGTCAGGGGATATTCGATTCGTGGAACATAGAAGGAGTGGAAACCATCAACGACGATTACATGAAAACCCTTGGCAATATTAAGTTTGATAAAAACAGTTATATTGTAATTGTCACTCCTCAACACGAATTTGATGAGAAGATTCTTTTTGCCTGCGCTCCTCTCGAATATGCCTATTGTGGCATGATTGGCAGCAGACGTAAGGTGGCAGTTATCACAAAAAACGCCTTGGAGCAAGGAGTGTTAACCCAAGAAATAATTGATAAAATTGATATGCCAATGGGGCTGCCCATGGCTGCCGAAACTCCCGCTGAAATAGCCATCAGCATACTTGCAAAACTCATCGATATGAAGAACTCAACAAAGAAACATGAATGAACCCGGTTATCATATTCAATTTGTTTTTAACGATAAGGTAGTCAGCCTTTCTTTCGATGGAAGCACTGAGTTAAAACCAACAACAACGGTCTTAAACTACCTGCGTTCTTTCCCATTTCATAAAGGAGTGAAAGAAGGCTGTGCCGAAGGCGATTGTGGTGCCTGCACTGTGGTTCTTGCCGAAATCAAAAACGATAAATTACATTATACCACCATTGATAGTTGCCTGGTCTTCCTACCCATGTTGCATGGAAAGCAACTCATTACAGTTGAAAACCTTGCCAATGGAAAAGAACTTCATCCCGTTCAACAGCAAATGGTAGAGCAAAGCGGGAGTCAGTGCGGATACTGCACCCCCGGCATTGTAATGTCCTTGTTTGGTTTATATAAGAATCACCATAAACCCAATAGAGTAGTAATTGAAGATGCCCTTACGGGGAATTTGTGCCGCTGCACAGGCTATCAGCCCATCATCAAAGCAGCAGAAATAGCCTGTTCAATAGAAGATAATGATAAGTTTACACTGAATTCGGTTAAGACTAAAGCGCTTTTGAATGAAATAAATACACACAGTCCAATTGTTATTGAGACCGCTAAACAGAAGTATTATAAGCCCTTTACTTTGTTAGATGCGCTTAGATTAAGAAGTCAATATCCTAATGCAATTATTGTAAATGGAGCGACCGATATTGCTTTACGTCAAACCAAGAAGCGGGAGTTATTAGATGAAATCATTGATATTTCGGATGTAAAAGAATTGAAGTATTTTGTTGAGAAGCAAGATTACTATTCGATAGGAGCAGGTTTACAAATGGAGCAACTCAAGCTTTATGCTGAAAAAACATTGCCTGCTTTGTATCAGATGTTACAGATATTTGGTTCCTTGCAGATTCGCAACGTGGCGACCATTGGGGGAAATATAGGTTCCGCATCCCCAATTGGCGATACCCTTCCTCTATTATTTGCTTATAAGGCAAAAGTCAAGCTCCAATCTTCAATCACCGAACGTATTTGTAATATAGAAGACTTTATAAAAGGATATCGCTTTACCGACCTTCAAAAAGATGAATTGATTACGGAAGTAATGATCCCCAAACCCCCTGTTGGTACTTTTATTAAATCCTATAAAGTTTCCCGTCGTAAAGACCTTGATATCTCTACCGTAAGCGCAGGTTTTTCACTTTTGTTGGAAAACAATAAGGTGAAAGAAATCATACTATCTTATGGGGGAATGGCTGCTCAAACCATAAGAGCAGGTAAAACAGAGCAATTTCTCCTGAGAAAAGAATGGAGCAGAACCTTCATTGAGGATGCTATGGAGATATTGCAAGAAGAGTTCACCCCCCTAAGCGATGCCCGTGCCGAAGCAAATTATCGTAGCACAGTTGCCCGCAATCTCTTATTAAAATTCTTTGCAGAAACCAGCCTATGAAAACTGCAAACTTATATCACGATAGTGCCATAAAGCATGTAAGCGGTCAGTCCGTTTATGTGAATGATATTGTGGCAAGCCCCTATCAACTCTTTGGAAAGGTGGTCTATAGTCCTTTTGCTCATGCCCGCATTCTTTCCATTGACATTGAAGCTGCCAAACAACTAAAAGGGGTTAAAGCCATATTGACTTATCAGGATATCCCCGGCGAAAACCAAATGGGACCAGTGGTGCACGACGAACCTTGTCTGGCTGTCGATGAAGTTACTTTCATTGGTCAGGCTGTCTGTTTAATTGCTGCTGAAAATGAAGAAGCAGCTTATGAAGCAGAGAAACTCATTCGAATAGAATATGAAGAACTCGAAGCTATTACTTCACTGCAAGAAGCCATTGAAAAGAATAATCTATTGTGTCCCCCTCGAAAGATAGCATGTGGCGATGTTGATGAAGCTTTCAAGACGTCACCTCATATTATTCAGGATGTACTGATGACAGGGGCTCAGGAACATTGGTATCTCGAAACCCAATCAGCTTTGGCTGTTCCCGGCGAAGAAAACGAAATGACCATCTATGCTTCAAGTCAAAACCCTGCTGAAACACAGGCAATCGTTGCCGAAGTTTTAGGGATTAATAAAAATGAAGTAGAAGTGGAAGTCAGAAGAATGGGCGGTGGCTTTGGAGGAAAGGAAACTCAAGGCAATCATGTAGCTGCCTGGGCTGCCTTGCTTGCAAATGCTACCAAATTTCCTGTTTGCATCCATCTTTTCCGCGATGATGATCAAAAGATAACAGGGAAACGACATCGCTTCTTATCAAAATATTGTGTAGGCTTTAATGATGATGGAAAAATCACTGCCTATTCTGTTGAACTCAATAGCGATGCGGGCTCCTCTACCGATTTAAGTCGTGCGATCCTCGAACGTGCGATGTTGCATGCTGAAAACGCTTATTATCTTCCTAATGCTTGTATTATTGGTAAGGCCTATAAAACAAATCTTCCTTCCAATACCGCTTTCAGGGGCTTTGGAGGTCCGCAAGGCATTGCCGTAATTGAAAATGCCATCGATCGCATTGCCCGTTTTCTAAAGAAAGACCCTATTGAAATCAGGAAAATCAACTTCTATGGTATTGATAAAGATAATATTACCCCTTATGGTGAAATCATCAAAAACAATCATCTTCATGTAATTTTAGAGCAGTTAATGGCTTCTTCTTTATATACTGAAAGAAGAATTGCCATTGATAAGTTCAATGATGATAATGAATTCTATAAAAAGGGAATTGCCATGACCCCTGTTAAATTCGGCATCTCGTTTACCACTGCTTTCCTCAATCAGGCTGGTGCATTGGTGCATATTTATAACGATGGAACCGTTGCTGTTAATCATGGCGGCACCGAAATGGGACAAGGTTTACACACTAAAATATTGGGCATTGCTTCAGATGCACTTGGCATTTCTCCTGAATACATCAAAATCTCAAACACCAACACTTCAAAGGTTCCGAATTCATCTGCCACAGCCGCTTCATCCGGCAGCGACTTAAACGGAATGGCAGTGCAAAATGCTATCGACCAACTTATTTCCAGACTAACTGAAGTGGCTTTTGACGAGTTATCATTATTGTTTCCTTCATCATCAATAAAGAAAGAAAACATTTGTTTTGCGAATGATAAGGTATACGATAACACAAATACCAATGTTGGCATTTCCTTTAAAGACCTCATAAAAAAAGCCTATTTAAAGCAAGTGAGTTTAAGTGCAACGGGCTTTTATAAAACCCCCGGTATTTACTTCGATCGCGAAACAGGAAAGGGCAATCCCTTCTATTATTACTCTTATGGAATGGCTGTTTCAGAGGTAAAGGTGGATGTGCTGACAGGTGAAGTCAAGCTGCTTCAAACAGATATTCTGCATGATGTGGGCGATTCATTAAATCCAAACATTGACATTGGACAAATTGAGGGCGGTTTTATTCAGGGATTGGGATGGGTCACAACAGAAGAAATTAAATGGGATGGAAAAGGAAGACTCTTAACATATTCTCCAGATACGTACAAAATACCAACCGTTAACGACATCCCCGATGTTTTTAAAGTAAATCTGTTAAGTGGATATCCAAATGAAGGCACCATTCGCAAAAGCAAAGCAGTGGGTGAACCTCCGCTAATGTTGGCGTTTTCGGTTTGGTTAGCTATTAAAGATGCGATATCTGCTGTTGGCAATCATCAGTTTGAACCGAGCTTTTCGTTGCCTGCTACTGCTGAAGTTGTTCTCAACAGCATCGAAGAAATTAAACATAAAATTAAGTAAGATATACATGAACGAAATCATTAGTAAAATTAACGAACTATCCCACAAATACAGGGATTATACTGCACAGAACTTATCTAAACTCATTCAGATTAAATCGACCAGCATGTATGAAAAAGAGGTGCAACTGGAGCTCAAACGACAGATGGAAGAAGCCGGATTTGATGAGGTGCGCATCGACGGATTGGGAAATGTGATTGGCAGAATCGGCAACGGGAAACTCATCCTCGCCATTGATGGCCACATGGACACAGTGGATGTGGGCAATCTGGCAAACTGGACTTTCGACCCATTCAGTGGAGAAATCAAAGATGGATATGTATACGGACGTGGCACTGTTGACCAAAAAGGCGGTCCGGCTGCTGCGGTAACTTCCGGCAGAATATTAAAGGAATTGGGCTTCGACCGCGACCTTACCGTGTTGGTGGTAGGTAGTGTGATGGAAGAAGATTGCGACGGACTTTGCTGGAAATATCTTGTGGAAGAAGAAAAAGTGCTTCCCGATTTCGCCATTAGCACAGAACCTACCAACCTCAACATTTATCGTGGGCACAGAGGCAGGATGGAGATTGTTGTGAAATTCAAAGGGCTTTCTTGTCATGGAAGCGCACCTGAAAGAGGGGTTAATGCTATTTATCTGGCAGCCAAAGCTGCTTTGGAAATAGAAAAGTTAAACGAACGTTTGCCCTCAGATGAGTTTCTGGGCAAGGGCAGTGTTACCATTTCCGAAATCAAATCGGGCAGTCCTTCTTTGTGTGCGGTTGCCGATTATGCTCAGTTTCACCTCGACCGTCGTCTCACATGGGGCGAAACCAAAGAGTCGGCAGTTGCTGAAATCCAAGACATCATCAAAGATATGGACGCAACAGTTGAAGTGCTTTATTACGAAGAAATCGCTTATACAGGTTTGAAATATGGCATGGAAAAGTATTATCCTACCTGGAAAATCCCTGCAGAACACATTGCTGTAACTACCGGTGTAGATGCTTTTAAACAGCTTTTCGATAAAGACCCCATCGTTGACAAATGGACTTTCTCTACCAACGGTGTGACCATCAATGGTTATTACCACATTCCTATTATTGGGTTCGGTCCCGGGAATGAGGTGTTTGCCCATGCTCCCGACGAAAAAGTGCCTATCGACCATCTGGTAACTGCCTCGGCTTTTTATGCTGCTTATGCTTATTTAATTCCACTTAGTGACTGAGCCTGTCGAAGTGCCCGTTTCGACAAGCTCAACGACCAGCAGTGGACACTGAGCCTGTCGAAGTGTCGATTATATGAAAGTCATTTCGACAAGCTCAATGACCCTAAAACATTAATATTTTAAACTAAAATCACATGAAAAACATTCATCAAATCACTGATAAAATAAAAGGACTACATAGCAATCTTTTTGCAAACGACTTCCTCCTGACCTGGGACAAAACGGAAGACGAGCTTCGCCAAACCCTTTTGGTGGCTGAGGCTTTGAAGTATATGCGCGACCATAATATCGCTACCCGTTGTTTCGATTCGGGGCTGGCGGTGTCTAACTTTAGGGACAATTCTACCCGCACCCGCTTTTCTTTCGCTTCGGCTTGCAACCTGCTCGGCTTGGAAGTGCAGGATATGGACGAGAGCAAATCGCAGATTGCACATGGCGAAACGGTGCGCGAAACGGCAAACATGATTAGCTTTCTCACCGATATCATTGGTATACGTGACGATATGTTTCTGGGTGAAGGTCACACATATATGAAAGAGGTGGGCGATGCGCTGGACGATGGCTTTAAGAATGGGGTGCTTCCTCAACGCCCCGGAATTGTGAATTTGCAATGCGACATCGATCATCCTACTCAATCGATGGCAGATTTGATGCACTTAGCCGATTATTATGGAGGGCTGGAAAATCTGAAAGGCAAGAAGATTGCCATGACCTGGGCATATTCTCCCAGTTATGGGAAACCTTTATCGGTTCCTCAGGGCATCATCGGTCTGATGACCCGTTTTGGTATGGAGGTGGATTTGGCTTATCCCGAAGGCTATACCCTCATTCCTGAGGTGGTGGAACTTGCCGGAAAGAACGCAGCGGCTTCGGGTGGAAAGTTCAGGGTGGTGAATAGCATGGAAGATGCTTTTGCTAATGCGGATATTGTTTATCCTAAAAGCTGGGCACCTTTTGCGGTAATGCAACGCCGCACCGAGCTCTTGAAAAACAGCGATAAAGAAGGTTTGAATGCCCTTGAGCAGGAATGCCTTGGCAACAATGCCCGCTTCAAAAGCTGGGAATGTACTGAAGAGAAAATGAGACTCACCAAAGATGGAAAAGCCCTCTACATGCATTGCCTACCAGCTGATATCTCTGGTGTTTCGTGCAAAGAAGGGGAAGTGCAAAACTCGGTTTTCGAACGCTATCGTATAGAAACTTATAAAGAAGCCGGATTTAAACCCTACATCATCGCTGCCATGATTTTCAATAATAAGTTTAAGGATGCAGCCGCGATGCTGGGCAGGTTATGCGAGAGAAATAAGAGAAGGGTTAAAGGATAGTGCTCAAGCCTTAGGGAGAAGAAATCCTAAGGACTTAATATATAAGGTTTAAAGTGAAATATGAAATTAATAGATCAGTTAAAACGGAATATTATGGTGATGAATATGAACAATTATAAAAAAGGAGAGGCTTAGAATTATTGAGTTTGGGAATAGGATATTATGTTGATAATTTATCTTTTGGGAAATAATCGCATTTAATTTATTTTAAACACTTTATGAGATACTGCCTGAATTAAATGGTTTTTCGAGACAAATTTCATTACATACCACGACATAAATGGAACATCGGGAGAGCTGAATACGACTTCGGGAGCGCTTAACATAACAAGCTGATTTTATTTTTGAATAGGGTGATTTACTTTTATTTCAACAAATATATAAATTGGAATATTTAGAATTAAGAAAAGAATGATTTTAGATGCTTAACAGAGTTTCTTTGCACTTGGGACAAAGACTTGAATTCTTCTGGTCGATATCTTCCACATAAGTTCCCGAACGCATAATGCAATCGCTATTATAGCAATGGATAAGTCCATAAGTATGTCCCAGTTCGTGAATAATTTCTTTGCTGAAGCGCTCAAGCAATAAATCATCATCAGCTTCGATGCCATATCGCTCGTTGCTCAAGCGAAAACTCGAAGCAATTCCGCTTCTGCCTTTTAAATAAGCTTGACCAAAAATATAAGTAAAAATGGGAATAAATATGTCGACATTGAATAAACCAATGATTTTTGAATCGTCCTTGGAGAAATGACTTTCAATAAAGTGGGATAGTTTGTTGGCATTATATTGTCCTCGCTCGGCTTCAAAGAAATCGCTAAGGTCGAGATGCCCATCCTTAATTTCAACATTAACAAAAAACTCGCGGTGAATATTTTCTGTAATTTTCTTTAAGAATTCACTGTCGAAATAGCCAAAAGAAATTAAAATAATTTTTTGCAGATTCATTTGGATATAAATAGGATTCGTAATTGCTTTCTAATGAGCAAACCGTGAGACTTTCTTAAATACAGACATTATATCTTATTTTCCTGAAGCCTTTAAGTTGAATTTCTTAATCTTATTATAAAGCGTCACCCTGTCGATTTGTAGGGCTTTAGCCGTACGTGAAATATTCCAATCGTATTTACTTAATATGTGAGAAATATGAATTTTCTCTTGTTCATCTAAGCTTTCAACAGAAGAACTAATGATGTTTTTCTCGAGAGGAAGATCTCTGAGGGTGATTTTTTTACCGTTACCAATAACAATTGCACGTTCAACCATGTTTTCAAGTTCACGAATATTTCCTGGAAAATCAAACTCTTCTAAACGTTGTAATGCTGTAGGATCAATCGGAATAGGAGGTTTGTTCATTGAAATACAATATTTTTTGATAAAATATTCGGTAAGCATAGGAATATCACCTGTTCTTTCACGCAAGGGAGGAACATGTATGTTCACAACATTTAGGCGATAAAACAAATCTTCTCTGAAGGTGCCCTCTTCAACCATTTGTTTCAGGTTGCGGTTTGTGGCGCAAATTACCCTGAAGTCTGAGGTGATTTCCTTATTTCCCCCTACACGCATAAATATTTTTGATTCGAGAACACGCAATAATTCGACTTGCATTTTTGGAGAAATGGTAGCAATTTCATCAAGGAAGATGGTGCCACTGTCAGCCATTTCAAACCTTCCTTTTCTATTGTACATTGCACCAGTGAAAGCTCCTTTCTCGTGTCCGAATAATTCGCTTTCCAATAAACTTTCGGTGAGGGCACCACAATGTACGCTAACTAAAGGGAAGTATCTTCTCGATGAATTGGAGTGGATTGCTTTGGCAATAAGTTCTTTACCTGTACCACTCTCCCCTGTAATAATTACTGAAGAATTTGACTGAGCAACGCTTTCAACATCATGAAGGACTTTTCTTATAGCCTCACTGTTGCCGATTATATAATCGACGTTTTCTAATGAAACCATCCTTTCTTTGAGGTTTTCGTTTTCATATGCCAATGAAATTTGCTTAGAAGCATTGCGGATAAGATGAGATAGATCGTCGGGGTCGAAAGGCTTGGTAATATAATCGAAAGCTCCGTCCTTTAGTGCTTGAACTGCAGTATCAACAGTGGCAAAAGCAGTCATGACAATGACAATAGATTCTTTTTTCAAGGTTTTTATTCTCCTAAGCATTTCAAGACCGTCCATTCCTGGCATTTTCACGTCTGCTAAAATTATATCGAAACTATTTGATTCGAGTTTAGATAATGCAGTTTTAGCATTTTCAGCGCATTCCACCTTATATCCATCTTCTTTAAACCAACTGTAGAGTGACTCACGAACAGAATCCTCATCATCAACAATTAATATTGAAATATTTTTACTCATGCTTTAATCTACTTAATTTCTTGTAAAGGTAATATAATTGAAATGGAAGTTCCTTTTCCAAGCTCTGATTTCACGACAATTTTCCCATCGTGACTTTGGACTATTCCATGAACTATTGCCAAGCCCAAACCCGTTCCTCTAGTGTTGTGTTTTGTTGAGAAGAAAGGTTCGAAAATATGAGAAACGTCTTCGTTGGAAATTCCTGATCCATTATCAATTATTTCTATTGTTATGTGATTTTCATCAGGATTTATGGTCTTGAGAATAATTTCTCCGTTATCAGAAACAGCCTCTGACCCATTCACTAATATTGCAATACACGCTTGTTTAATTTGATTTGGGCTGCAATAAATATAATCAGTAATGGCTGAAAAATCTGTAATAAAGTTAATCTTAGCTATTTTCAATGAATGACTCATTAAGTCAACAGTTTCACTAAGTACCTGATGTAAGTGCTTATTCTCAAAAAAGTTCTGATCTTTTCTTGAGAAATCCAATAAACCCTTTACAATATCTCCACAACGTTTTGTTTCATTTTCAATCATTTTCAAATGTTTTAAAATTGATTCCTTTTTAATAGGATCCAATTCCTGTCCTAGTAGTTGCTTGTGAACCAACTTTGTGTAAATTAATATTCCAGAAAGGGGATTATTAATTTCGTGAGCAACTGAAAGGGATAACTTCCCCAAAGATGCGATTTTCTCAACATTGATTAATTCGTTTTGGGCTTGCCCCAATTCTTCTGATTTTTTCCTGACTTTATATTCAAGTTGCTGCGACCAGTTTTCTAACTCGTTGTTAGCTGTTTGTAAATTATCGAGCATATGATTAAAGGCAACTGAAACCATTCTCATGTCGTCAAGTTGATTAGGATTAACTTCTAATCTTGTGTTTCTGTCACCTTTAGAAACAGCGTCACTGGCTCTAATTAAGGCATTTAAAGGATTCTTTATCTTTTTCCGAGTAAAAAATACAAGAAACCCTAGTAGTAGAAGTGTGGTAAGAGTAGCTAGTAAATAAAAGTCTTTCGATGATTTTTCAAGGGTGGTGTCTAAACCAATAAGAGGGATTTTAATTACTAAAGAACCAAGAACTTTTTCGGTTTCAGGATGTGCATGGCAGGCGCTTGTAAAACAAGATTTTTCGTTTAATATAGGAGAATTAATAAGTAAATGCCGATGACTGTTATCGTTTTGATTCATTTCGCATTCACTGTTTATTTCAATGACTTTATAAAAGTCATCCTGTTGAGGGAATAAGGATTTAATACTGCTGTGACAATCTAAGCAATTAGGATTGCTATGGCCTGCGGAATTGCTTGAGAAAGAAGAATAAGCAAGGTTTTCTTTACTGTCGTATAAATTTACTTCGTCAATCCCTGACATTTTATTTATTACAACAAGAGTGTTTTGCAATGTGCTTTTATTGTTTTCCAGCATCGATTGATATAAAGCACTTCTTACAAGCAAGGCGGCATTAGTCCCAGTTTGTCGGATGGTACTTTTCATGTAATCCTCATTAACCGACCTGAAAATCAATCCAAAGGAGACAAAAAGGAAAACAGATAGGATTATAATAATATACACTACACGAACATAAATAGATGATCGTATCTTAATATATTTTTTGAATAATTGACTATCAAGGATATTGCTGAATTTTAATACCATCAGTTAAGTCATTTTTTAGACTACGAATTTAATAAATATTCTTTGAATAGGTGATGGAATTATCATCAATTCAGAAAATAAATCTCAAAGAAATAATTTAATAATTAGGGAAGTCAAATAATTTTCAATTATTTCCTAGGATAAGAAGGTAGGTTCTCGCAAAAACTTCGGTATTCATTTGGATATGTTTATGAATTTCGATTGAAATTCTTCCCATACTTCAGGTCCTAAAAGCTCAAGCACGTTATCTTTTAGTTCCCCTCCATCTTGAAGGATAACAGGCACTATATCAGGATTACTTTTTTGTAAGGTATGTGCTAGAAAGTCCTTGAGTCTTGTGAATTCATTTTTTAACCATTCTTTATATTTATCAGCCATAAACAGGAACTGTGATTCTCTTTGCCAGTTAGATGGCTCAATGCAATATATCCATCCTTGGTTTAAGTGAGAAGTATTAATATGAGAGGTATTATCAACGATTTGATTGTTCCTGAAAATTACAGTACCTGAAATTGGAGCATTTAATGTCAACTGTTTTCCGTTTTGAATTAATGTTAATGCTGGTTCCCCTTTTTGGATTTTCTCTCCTGGTAATTTCAACAATAATTTATTTAATGGTCCAATTGTACGTAGAAGAAAATCATCAATTCCCAACTTTACAACACCGTTTTTTTCCATAAATGCCCATGTATGGCCTTTATCGAAATAAAGTCCCTTTGGCGCAGAGATAGAATTTTCATTAAAAACACTTTCAGTATCTTTTGAAAAAGCAGGAACTATTGATTTTTTTTGTCTGCCAAATTGAATTAACGCATCCACTGTGATACATGTCACTATAAATGCTAATAAAATTAAGATTACCATGATTTCTGATTATTAATTGTTTGTATTATTGCTATTCAATAATAATGCCATTCAATTTTCCTCTTACAACTTGCAGTATTTCTGATTATTATAAAACTTGCTTTATGTTTAATACACAATATATATGTATGTAAATTCAACACTAATTTTCTGAATAGCTTTTAATGTTCTGTTATACATTAGGTTGGTAATACTGTATAGAAATTAAACATGTGTTGAATTAATACACATCTAATAATTAATTTTTCTTTATTCCTAATTGAGAACTTAAGGAAACCTCTATAGCTTAAACTATAAAGTGTTGAAAAGTAAATCATTAAAAATTTAGTCTTTTGGTGAAATTCATCAAATATTTTCTCTTTGCATGTCGATAATTTGTTAGTAATGAATTTGATTTATTTTTTCGATTGGAAGTTTGATATGTAGTATTATTTATTAAGTTTGTGAATTAAAAAATAGATTTTAAAACAAGGTGAATATTAACAACAAAAGGAATCAAACCGCTGATATTTTAAAAGGTCTAGCTGTAATTTTCATGATTCAGGTTCATGTAATGGAGCAATTTGCTTCATTACATGCAAACTACAGTTGGCTTGGGAAATTAAGCTATTTTTTGGGTGGCCCATTTTGTGCCCCCATATTTATTGCTGTTATGGGATATTTTTTAGCATCGTCAGAAAAAACTTTATTATGCTTTATTAAAAGGGGAGTGCTCCTGTTTTCAGCGGGTATATTATTAAATATTGGACGATCATTTCACCTTTTTATTACGATTTTTCAAGGGAAATATAATCTGGATCCTTTATTTTTTGTTTTTGGAGCTGACATTCTTTCGCTGGCAGGTTTAAGCATTATCATTTTGGCCTTTTTGCGACTCATTTCAAAAAAGAGTTTGTTTTTGTTTATCCCAATTATAATACTATTCGCAAGCCTTGATAATTTTATTAATACAGAAAATCAACCTATATTTTTCTTTTTTGCTTATATAATTGGTGATTTTGATTACTCGTATTTCCCTTTATTTCCCTGGTTTTCTTATGTGTTATCTGGTTATGTCTTTAAAATAATTTACGATAAATTCAACCACATCCTCAGCCCATTCACATATATTCATTGGACTTTCGTTGCGCTATTAACTTCTGTAATAATATTTTTTACACCTTATGCTTTTAATATATCAATGGATTTAAATATCTATTATCATCATCATTTTGAGTTTTTTTTATGGGTAACAGGCTTCATGTTATTGTATGTTTTACTGATGAATGCTATTACAAAAGAGTTTGGAAACTCCCTGTCGATTAAATATATAAGCTGGGTAGGAAAAAATGTGACTTTAATATACGTTGTTCAGTGGTTAATTATCGGGAACATTGCTACCGCCATTTATCAAACTCAGAATTTTTTGGAATGTGAGTTGTGGTTTATTGGGATTACGTTATTCTCTTGCTTCGTTACCATTATTTACCAAAAAATAATGGACTATAATAAAGAAAGAAATGAAAGTCTAATCTAACTTTTACTTATGACCATTGAATTATGCTTCAAAACATATTTGTAAATTTGAATTTAGCAGCTTAAAAAATCATGAAGTTTCATTTTACAAGCGATTGCCTCCTTAAGAAATGACATTAATCTTAAAATAAAAGTTTTTAAGTGGGAAAAACTCTTTTTAGGCATAATAGACAACATGGTTGCTAATTATTTTCTTACCATATTAGATCTTTAAATGTTTACTGTATTTTTGTGGTGTCAAGCTAAACGGAATCAAACTCTGCTGGAGAGCAACTTGCTAGGGATATACTTGATGGTCGAGGAAAACATCGAAGCAGGAAAGAATGCTTCATAATAAGTTGGTTGGGGAAATCTAAAATGAGTAATTAGAAATGAGAAAAACTTTAGGTAATATTTTTTTTCAACATAAATATGATAGAATTATTTTCGGCAAAATGAGTTCTTAGTTAGATTGGTTTGAGTTGATGTATTAATTGGGCAAAATATGCGTTAAGTGATTGATTATTTGTCTTATAATTAGTGGAATATGCCTTAGATTTTGTAATATGAGCATGAGTTAGTTGCAAATGGGGTTGAGTTGATTTCGGATGGGGTTGAGTTAGTTTTAGATGAGGTTGAGATTGTTCTGGATGAGGTTGAGATTATTCTGGATGAGGTTGAGTTGGTTTCAGAAGGGGTTGAGATTATTCTGGATGGGATTGAGTTGGTTTCGGATGAGGTTGAGATGACTTCAGATGAGGTGAAATTGTTTTGGATGTGGTTGAGTTGGTTTCAGATGGGGTTGAGATTGTTCTGGATGAGGTTGAGATTGTTCTGGATGGGGTTAAGATTGTTCTAGATGGAAATGATATGATATTAGTTGAGGAAGTGACGAGAGTGCCTATAGCTTGGAGTGAGCCTTTTTAGTTGACAATTGTCCATGCCTAAATAGTCCCTCCTTAAAAAGTCATTTCAAGCCGCGAGACAGTTAAATTTTTGTTGAAGAAATATCCGAAAAGTAAAATACAAAAACAATTCTTTGAGTTTTTCCATCATTTTCTTCAAATTCCAAGCAGTTGCAGCCATAAATGCATTGATCTGTATTCCTTTATCACCCAATAGGTAATTCTGTGCCATTCTGAAATCAGTTTTCAGATGCCCACTGATTGCTTCAATACCTGCTCTTGCCCTGAACTTTTTACGTTTTTTCTGTTTATGATATGCGGTATTGCTCACTTTAGGTTTACTAGGTGTCATGATTTTCGCTCCCTTTATTTCTAGCCTTCCCTTGCCCCCGCGATCGTAAACCAGTTCCTGTGGTAATTTTAAGCCCTTGTTTTCCATTTGGTTTAGTAATGGATCGATGGTGTGCCCATCGAAAGGATTCTCCAGAAATGCCATGATTGCCGTTATGATTTTCTTTCCTTTTTTGCCTGTGGTAATCAGCCCTACCTTATTTCCGAACTCGTATTGCTTGTGTGGTTGGTCTAGCCCCCTATTAATCGGACTTTCTTATAGAATGTTATGCAAAGGTAATAAATATTAAATAATTTTGCACCAGCAAGGAACAACTGACGGCGATTATTATACCGATGGTTGTGGAAAAGTTTCGGCGCCGACCAT
>CAIXTV010000274.1 GCA_903922465.1 uncultured bacterium | reverse complement strand
TATGACCTCCGTCCATCCCGATTACGAAAACTTCTCACAAACAAACATCACCACCGATGATACCAAAATCATCCGTCTCACTTGTAAACTCATCAAAAAATAAATTTCCTAACTATCTCCAACTCTCCCAACCACCTAATCTTCTTTAATCAAAAATCCTTGTTCCTTGTTCTTAAATCAATCTTTTCCGATTCAATTATATCATTATATAATTTCCAATCCCACTCCTCCTGTTGACTCACTCTAAGCTTATTCTTTCAGTTTTGATGCTGACTTAATAAAAAGACCATAAATTTCATGACCAATATTTAACTGTGGAGATAGTTTAAAAATCCAATGATGTTGATACCAAGAATACAGCAAAGTTATCCACTTATGTCGTTTGCGGATATACCACTTATTTAATATTTCATTTTTATCAAAATTAATATCGGATATTAAATTTTCTTTTTGATTAATTTCAGTTTTAGCCGAAAGTCTTTCAGATTGTTTTTGCAACCTACTACTTTTCTTCGACCATCCTTTGCCCCGAATAGTTGACTTGATTTGATAGTTATAATATTTAATTGGCAACAAGAAATTTTCTTTCATCAAATCAAGCAAACCCTTGCCATCAAAATAATTCACATGATTTATCAATAGTTCGGAGGGTCTATTACTAATTTTCCAACGAAGGTAATGACCCCAAACATCTTCGTGTCCGTTAGGTGTAAGAAAATGGAACATCCCATCCTTCTCGAGTAACTGAGAAACATTTTCTATCATCTTGGAAATATCAGTTACATGCTCAATTATATCTCTTGCTATAATCAAATCATATTTTCTATTTCCAATTTCATCCGTATTTTCAGGAGTCCCCTTTATTGCTTCAAAATTGTGGATTTCTTTATTTCGTTTTAAAACATCATCCACAATATCCACAACCGTAATTTTTGATTCCGGAAAGATAAACTGTATTCCACTGGCGAAATAACCTGAACCAGGCCCAAATTCTAAAATTTCTTTAGGGTAAAAACTCAATCTTTTCAACTGATTGGCAAATAAAATCCCTCTTCTATAATTCCTGATGAGATTTCCCTTTTGTTCTTTATGCGAAATCCTCAACATTTCATTTAAATGATATGCATAACACCCAATTGCTGTGCTTTCATCTGTAAGCATGGGGTCTAACTGAATGTTATTACAAACATTGCATTTAACAATAGAACAATGCTGCAAATCCCAAAAATCAGTTTCTGCGATTTTCAATGCTTGTTTGCTTGCGCAAATTCGGCAAGGCTCCTGCCGTTCAATTAATGAACCCTCGAATTTGTTAGGAAAGTTTAATGATGTAAATAATTTCTGTAACATTTTTGGAATTTAGTGAGATAATGAGTTCGTAGCATTCATGGGTTTCTGAAACATCTTTTTCAATTAGGCTTTCCAACAGAAATATTTTTGGCAAAATAAAGAAAAAATGAAATCACTTCTTCTTCTGATAACTCAACACCGCCCAAACATTAAAGAATACCGCAAATGAACCCAGCGCAATGAATTGTGTAGTAAGTTCACTAATGCTGTTGCCTTTTAGATAAACAAGGCGCATCACTTGCATGAAATATTTTAGAGGATTGAAGATGGTGATGTTCTGCGCCCATTGAGGCATGGAGTTTATGGGAGTGAACAAACCACTAAGGATGATTACGATGAGCATAAAGAAATACATCACAAACATTGCTTGCTGCATGGTCTGCGAATAGTTTGAAACTACCAGCCCAAAGCCCGAAATGGCTAAAATATAGATAGCGGCATAGAAATAAATGGTATAGAAGTGCCCCAGTGGAACCAAACCATACAACAGAAAAGCCACCCCAAAAGACAGCGTCAGGACAATGAAACCGATAATCCAATAAGGGATTAGCTTTGAAAGAATAAAAGTAAACTTTGAGACCGGACTTACATTGATTTGCTCTATGGTGCCAGCCTCTTTTTCACTCACTATGTTCAGAGCAGGCAGAAAACCAGCCATAATGGTCATCAGCATCACCACAATTGCGGGCACCATAAAGATTTTATAATTCAGATGGGGGTTAAACCAGTTTTGCGAAACAATTTCGATAAGGGGAGCAGCGGAAATTTTATCCGTTTGCACCCATTCGCTTCTAACATCAGCAGCAAAGTCGGTAATGATACCCGAAAGATAAGCCGTACTTAATCCCCCCTTGGTTCCATTCACTGCATTTGCCGAAATCATAAGTTTTACACTTTGTTCCTTCACCAAGTCCTGCTCAAAGTGAGGAGGAATTTCAAGAATAGCATCCGCTTTATCGGTTTCAATCTGATGAAGGGCTTCTGTGTAATTATGCGATACATCAGCAATGATAAAATAGCCAGAAGAAGCAATCTTATCCGTCAAACGTTTCGAATAAGTACTATGGTCATTATCCACCACATTCAGATTGATGTTCTTAATTTCGAAGTTGGCAGCCCAAGGGAGAACTATCAACATAACTACTGGGAAAATGAAAATAATCTTCGGCAAAAAAGGATTGCGAAGGATTTGCTTGAATTCTTTTACTAATAGAAAATTAATCATAATTAAGAATTAATAATGAAGAATTAATAATGAAAAACAAGGGAGTGGGAAAATTCGAGGTGTTATTTTCATGGGGCTTTTTTCAATTAAAAATTAATAATGAAGAATTAATAATTGGAAGAAAGTTTTGACTGAATTTGGAATGGTTTTATTCATAGGTTTTACTTATAGTGTTTAAAACATGCTAATGAGTTAAATTTTTCCTCATTATTAATTCTTAATTGTACATTATTAATTATTCCTTTTTGCTGTATTTATAATGCTTGTGAGCAATCTCTTCAATTCAATACATTCATACACTATTGAATTAAAGGTTTTTTCATCAATATATCCTGAATCTTTAAGAAGCATCAACCAATATTCAGTTTCATTAGCTTCTTTTAATGATATGCTTAGTTTATGTATGAAATCTGTTTTAGATTGACCAAATTCAGCTTCTCTGATATTAGCGCCAATTGAAGTTCCGCTCCTAAGCATTTGTTTTGAAAGAACAAACTCTCTTTGTTCAGAACTTAAGACTTTGTATACCCGAATTACATGTAATGCAAACAAGTATGATTTCTCTTTTATTACATTGTTTTCTTTCATTTTATATTACCAATTATCAACATTCTTCTTTCTTCCTTTCATTATTAATTATTAATTCTTCATTATTAATTATTCCAACCTCTTTTTAAACTTTTTCAAACTAATAGCTATCAGAACCACGGCCATAGAGCTGAGAATGGTCACTTCTCTTAGGACAGAAGAGATGCCCAGGCCTTTTATCATTAAGTTCTTAATGGAAATAATAAACCATTTTGCAGGAATGATATTCGAAACAATCTGAAGTGGAGCCGGCATGTTCTCTGTTGGATAAATCATCCCCGAAAGGAGCATCACAGGCATCATAAACACCATACCCGAGACCAGCATGGCGGTCATTTGCGAATTGGTAAGCGTGGAAACCAACATACCCAAAGAAAGGGAAACAAAAATGAAAAGTAAAGACACAATGATGACCCAAAATAAACTGCCTGCCACAGGGATATTCAACACAAAGACTGAAAGCAACAAAACCGTGATTAAGTTTACGAAAGAAATAACGAAATAAGGAATGGTTTTGGCAATGATGATAAGAATAGGTTTCATGGGTGAGACTAATAGGACTTCCATCGTGCCCATTTCCTTCTCACGAACGATGGCAATGGAGGTCATCATAGCACAAATGAGCATCAAAATCATTCCCAACACACCCGGAACAAAATTAAAAGCACCCTTCATCTGTGGATTGTATAAAAGTTTTACCTCCGGTTGAATTTGATAAGGAATTTTAAGCTGTTTCATCATATCAAGTTGATAGGAGTTGATGATGGAGCTGGCATAAAAGATTAGGGTGGTGGCAATGTTGGGATCAGTGGCATCAGCTATGATTTGAATCTGGGCTTTCCCTGTATGCATCAGGTTCTCGTTAAAGTGTTCACCATAAACAATCAGCAAACCCACTTTTCCATCCTTAAAAACAGAATTAATTTCGGCAGGATTCTTAATATATTTCACCAAATCGAAGTATTGACTTGTCTTAATGCGGTCAGTTATTTGGTGGGTGGCAATGTCGTTTGAAGGATCGTAAATGGCAATCTGTGAATTCTTCACTTCTGTGGTAATGGCAAAACCAAACAGTATAATCTGAATAATAGGCATGCCCAATAAGATAAGCATGGTGCGGGTATCGCGAAAAATATGATAAAATTCCTTCTGCACAAAGGCAAGAAAGGAACTTTTATGCAGGAATGCAAAGCGTTTTGCGATGAATTGTTTAAAAGGATTTGTGTTTTTCATTGCCCTGAGTTTAATTTATTCACTTCGTTGCGCCTTACGGGCTAATTGATGAAATACTTCGTCCATATTATTGGCATTAAATTGCTCTTTTAGGTTTTTCGGTGTGTCGAGAGCATCGATTCTTCCATCCACCATTATGGAAACGCGGTTGCAATATTCGGCTTCGTCCATATAATGGGTAGTCACGAAAACGGTGATGCCATTTGTGGTTGCATTATAGATAAGTTCCCAAAACTGTCGGCGGGTAGCAGGATCAACACCTCCGGTTGGCTCATCAAGGAAAACAACTTTAGGATTATGAAAGATAGAAACTGAGAAAGCAAGCTTTTGTTTCCATCCTAAGGGAAGGGCTTTTACGAGGGTATTGCGTTCGCTCTCGAACTGAAGGCTATTAAGCAAAGCATCGGTCTTCTCAGCAATTTCATTCTTTGGCATTCCATAAATTCCTGCAAATAAACGTATGTTTTCCCAAACCTTTAAATCATTATAAAGCGAGAACTTTTGACTCATATAGCCAATACTGGCTTTTACTTTCTCTGCTTCTTTTTCGATATCAAAGCCTGCCACTTGTCCCTTGCCTGAAGTAGGTTTACTTAGTCCGCAAAGCATACGCATGGCAGTGGTTTTCCCGGCTCCGTTTGCTCCAAGGAAACCAAATATCTCCCCTTTCTCCACTTCAAAAGAAATATGATCCACTGCAGTGAAAGAACCAAAGCGTTTTACCAGGTTTTCCACTTTGATTACCTTTTCAGTTGAAGGTTTTATTGGATTCGATTGAATAATTTTATCGTTCATCGTCTTTTAATTAGTTTGAGATGGATTGCTTATGCCCAAATCCATAAAACAATCTTCAATTCCCGCTTTGATGGGGTTGATGATGATATCCTCATGAGCTTTTTCAGTCAAATACTTCGTTAAATCATCTTTCGACCAATCAACATTGTTCAAAGTAACATGATGAATATCACCAAAAGCGAAGCAAGACTGTACTTGTGGATATAAACGCAAATCCGTAAGCAGGCGCTGCATATCTTTGCTTTGTACCCCCAAAAGGGTTTTATCAAATTGGTTTACCATATTCTGTGGAGTGTCGATCTTTAATATCTCTCCGTTCATGATGAGGGCAATCCTGTCGCAAAGAGTAGCTTCATCCATGTAAGGAGTTGAAACCAGGATGGTGATGCCTTGTTTCTGTAAATCTTTCAGCATCACCCAGAATTCTTTTCTTGAAACAGGGTCGACACCCGTGGTGGGTTCATCGAGAAAGAGGACGGAAGGTTTATGAATCAATGCACAACTCAAAGCCAGTTTCTGTTTCATCCCTCCGGATAAGTCGCCTGCACGACGGTTTTTGAAAGGTTCTATTTGCTGGTAGATGCCTTTAATTAAATGATAGTTTTCTTCGATGCTGGTCTTGAAGACACGGGCAAAGAAACTTAGGTTTTCCTCAACGGTTAAGTCCTGATACAAAGAAAAACGCCCCGGCATATAACCCACTCTCTTGCGAATTTCTTTATAATCCTTCACCACATCAAAACCATCAACAGAAGCTGATCCCGAATTCGCTAGGATTAAAGTAGTCAGGATACGAAAGAGACTTGTTTTCCCGGCACCGTCCGGTCCGATGATTCCAAAGATTTCACCTTTGTCCACAGAGAAACTGATTTCCTTTAAAGCCATAACATCTTTATAGCTTTTAGAAATATTATTTGCAATTACAGCGGGCATTTGGGTAATATTAGAAGGTTTCATGAATTAGCAATAATGAATATTTGAAACGTCATTGCGAGCGTAGCGAAGCAATCTTTGAGCTTCGGGATTGCTTCGTCGTTCCTCCTCGCAATGACGTGTCGCTCTTTATATAGTGAACTCATATATGTCATAATCAATTCTATATTTCATTATTAATTATTCATTGTGAATTATTAATTCTCTATACTCAATTCCCCATACATCCCAATCTTCAGCAGCCCATCATTTTTCACCGCAATCTTCACTGCATACACAAGATTAGCGCGTTCGTCTTTGGTTTGAATGGTTTTGGGGGTGAATTCGGCTTTGGAGGATATCCAAACTATAGTGCCTTTGTATTCTTTGGTATCATTTTCGCCAAAATCGGACAATACTTTTACGGTTTGACCAATCTTTAACTTATTAAGCTGAGTGGAGGTGATGTAAGCCCGAAGCAACATGTTTTCGGTATCGGCAATCTTATAAAGAGCTTTGCCTTGCATGGTCATTTCGTTTTGTTCGGCGTATTTTACCAAGACCGTTCCCTTGATGGGATTCATAATTACACACTTTTTCAGTTGGTCGTTCAGTTGTTCAACCTGCAGTTCGACGCCGGAGACATCTTCACTGATGCCGGTGGTAGTGTTGGTCAATGTAGACTGTTGGGCTATCAATTGTTTCTCAAGCACAGCAATCTGAGCGTTGATGTCGTCCAATTGTTTTTGATTGGCAGCATTGGCTTTCACTAACTTTTCGAACCTTTTCTTTTCGTTTTGAGCCGTTTTTATTTGCTCTTCCAAAGCAGCAATTTGTTTCCTGATATCAGGGCGGCGACTTTCGGCTGATTTCACATTGGTGAGCAGTTGTTTCTTCTTCAAATACAATTGCAAACTATCGATATAACCAATATTCTGATTGGCTTCGAGGGTTTGTCCTTCCTGAATGTCAAATGCAAGTATCTTGCCCGTAGCCTCTGCTGAAACTATCACTTCCGTGGCTTCGAATGTCCCCGAAGCATCCGAATGTTTCTTCGAACTGCCACAAGATTGCAGCATCAATACCACGATGATTACTATAAACTGAACGCTCCTGTTTATTTTTGTTTTAAAAGTTCTCATACCTTTTTCTCTTTATTAATAATTATTGTCAATTGTTTATTTATGTATTTCTATTTGAATGAATTAAGACCCAAGTCTCAAATTCCAAATTTCAAATTCCAAGGCTTTCCAAAAGGACTTGCTTTGAATTTTTATAGTTTTGAGTTTATTCTGCATAATGTTAATTAGCGTTTTAAATTCTTTGATTTTAGGACTTGAAATTTGGAATTTGGGTCTTAATAATTCTTGTTTTGTGTGATATTAGTTGTTCAAAGTGTACTTAAGATTGTACCAAGCCATCAGCAGTTGGATTTCATGAAGAGATTTATCCTGAATTGAGAGGTTCTCGGCATTAATTTCGCGTATCAAATCGCTCACCGAAAGGATACCGTTGTCCACTTTCACTTCGGCAGCCTTTTTAATGTTATTGCGAAGCGTAATAATTTCGTTGTCTTCCTTTAATATCGCCTTGATTTTATCCATTTCGTTTTGTTGTTGCGAAACTTTCAGCTTGCTGTTGAATAGAAAGGTTTCTTTTTGCACATCCACCATTTTCTGATTGATATCTATCTTACGGAAGTTGTTTTTCATCGAATAAAAACCTCCCAAACTCCAGCTCAGCTTGAATCCGCCAATGTAGAAAGTCGTAAATTCATCTTTCAACATATTTAAACCGGGTTTGCCATAGCCGCCCTGGACATAAAAGCCCAACTTCGGCAAATTGCCTGAGGTTATGGCGCTTTTCTGACTCAAATATAAATTACTCTGAGCGGCAAAAAGCGATAATTCGGGACGATTATTACTTTGGGTTTTCGCTTCTGCCTTTTGAATATCGGGTTTTTGCAAAACAGTTGCGTCATTAATCTCAACACCCATCATCGCGGCAAGCATATCTTTATAAGCCGTTTGTGTGGCTAACAAATCTATCTTTCGCTGTTTGGTTTTAAGCTGTTCCACTTTGATGGCATCCAAATCGGCATCGTTGGCAACCCCATTGTCCTTGAAAGAAGAAATTCGGTCGAGGTTGGTTTGCAACTCCTTTTGCAGCAATTCGTTTTGCTTCAACTGTTCGTTCAGTAATAACAGCCCGAAAAACAATTGGTTTACCCTTTCATTCAATGCATACAGGTCGACTTCGGTTTTGCGCTTGTCAACTTCAGTTGCGGCACGGGTGCTTTTCTTTTGCGCATGTATCATTCCCCCATCCCAAATGCTTTGATTCAGTTCGGCTACCAGCTGATACTGATCTTTGCTCATGGTAGGGATGGTGAGGAAGGGAATTTTAATGGGAATTTCCGTCACATCCGATTGATAGGTAGCTTTTGCCATTATGGCAAGCTGCGGAAGATAGCCTTTGTTAGCATTCGAAATACTGTAGTGTTCGCTTTGCTCAATCAATCCATATTGTTTCACCAAAGGATAGTTTGCGCGGGCTTTCTCCTGACAGGTTTCGATGCTGAGCTGCGAATAAGCTGCAATTTGAGCATTGAAAATCAATGCCCACAGCAAAAATGTTCGTTTACATATCTTTTTCATTTTATACACTTTTCGTTTAGAATTTCGAGGGGGCGGAGGCTGTTGATAATCATGATGACATTCTCCTTTTTGCGGCGTTGAAGCATGATCTGGAAATCGTCATCCGACATGCCGGTGATTTTTTTGACGATCGGACAAGCCAGAAACAGTATGACATTGAGCGAAACGATGGATAAAATCAAATCGATGGTTTCGATGGGGCGGATGCTGCCTTTTTCAATCTCAATTTTCAGCTCGCTGTTCAGTCGGTGGAATACGGTTTTAGGAAACTCCTGCAATCTTTGTTTGAGGACGTCCATACGTTCGGGATGAGTGGTCAGTTCGTTGAAAAACAGAAAGGGCAGACGCGGATTTTCCTGTAAGATATCGAAATGCCTTTCAATTTTTAGTTGCAATTTCTGTAAAAAAGGAAGGTTTTCTTCGTCGGTTTGCAGGAATATTCCCACAAACATCTTAATTTTCTTTTCGAAGATGGCTTCGAAGAGTTTGTCTTTGGTGCGGAAGTAATAATGCACCATTGCCTGATTACATCCCACCTCTTTAGCTATTTCGGTGGTAGAAGTCATGGCAAAACCTTTCTCCAAAAACAAACGCTCAGCCGTTTCCAGTATAGCTTGTTCGTTGGTCGCTTCTTTGTTAATGGTCATATTTAATCAATCTATTTAATAGCTCTATTAGTTTTTTGCAAAACAACAAATAAATTTTGAATAAACAACAAAAAATATTTAAGAATTTTGATTTAGGATTTAAGATTTGGGGGAGGAGGGAGGTTTCTTTAACACATAGAATCATAGAAACATAGGTTTTACATAGATTTAATGTATAATTCTTCTATGTGAAATTCTATGTTCCTATTGTGTCTATGTGGTTCCATTTTAAAATAAAAGTTTAATTAAACTATCTTTATCTGAGATTTATGATTTGGGGAAGGATGGAGGTTATTAAGCTGAAATATGAATGGAAAAACCTCTATTTTAAAATTCAGGGATACCTCACTTTTGGAATTTATTCTTAATCATTTAATTCTATTCAACAATTCCCCTTAAATCGCTGGCAAAAACCCTTAGCATTTTATATTTGCTGAATTTTCAAATTTATCAAATCACGTAATCAAAACAAAAATTGAAACCCCCAAACCCAAAAGCTAAGAAAGCACTCCTTGGGTCTTGGAATTTGAAATTTGGATTTTGGAATTTATTTCGCCTGCCGTCCATTTCAATTCAATTTCGAAAAATTCTCCTATGAATTCTAAATAATTAATTATCAATCTTAAATAAGGCACATCTCTATCGAAATATTCCTGTTCAATAATTTCCGGAGGCACTTTAATGTTGATCTTTTCGTCTTTGATGTTCGAAAAAAGCTCTTTGATGTTTAAAAAAGGCTTATCGATTATAATCTTTTTGACTTCGATTTTGAAAAAATGAGATTTAAACATTGATTTTTTCAACTTCAACATTCATCTTTTCTGCTTTAATTTTAATATTTGTTCCATCAACTTTCAAATTTAATCCATCAACATTGAACATTCTTCCATCGATTTTAAATTTTAACGCATCAGATTTGAATATTTCATAATCTATTATAATCTTTTCGACTTCTGTTTTGACACCTCAAATTGATATTTTAACTATTTTTAAGAATTATTATGATATTTTTCTTTGATTATATAATTAATATATGTTCCTTTGTAGGTTTTATTTTTGTACAATGTTCTTTTGTAAAATTAATTTTAGTAATTAACCCTGGTTTTGCTACAATTATAGTTTTTAGGAGTAGCAGAATCTTTAAAAATTCCTATCATGAATAAAAAACAGGAAGCAAAGCATAACACTACCGACAAAGTCAACGACTATCTGACGGAAGATGAAAATGCAGAATTAATTGAAACCTACGATGCCATGGTCGAAGATGTTGCGCATTATAATAGCAACGTCGCCGATCTTAATGTTCAGATTGGCATATCACAGTTCGACATTAAAGGTCTGACTGTTAATCAAAAGGCATCGATTGTAGATGTATCTGAATACATCAATCAGTTTATATCGGCTCCCTCGAGGAGATATGCAAGAAAAATTAAAGATAACGACTTATTAGCCGTTTTCAAACTTTCCGATAGAGGAATAGCTCTCCAAAATCTTTCGGAAATTATCCCTACTATAACAACTATTATTAATAAAGCAGAAAAGTTAATTGATACTGTACCAGCTTATGCTGCTTCAACTGAGATTACTACTGAAATTATCACAGAAGCCAATCTCTTAAAAACTACTGCATCAGGCTTTTTAGGTCAAGCTAAAATGAAACAAGGTCAAGTTAGAGTGGCTTTAGAAAGAATTGATGAAGTTTTAAAAGATATTTGGGAATTTGATTTTCCAAATATGCTCGATAGCGCACAACATTTTAATAAGGATCATCCTGAATTTTCAATGGGATTGGCTAAATTAATGAAAATTGATAATTTTCCGACTTCGCATACCTCTATTTTGGGATATATGAAAGATGCTAGCGGCAATCCTATTATTGGGGGAACAGTTAGCAACCTGGATCTTCCCAAACGCAAACCTGTTACTACTGATAATTTAGGATATTATGAGGATATTTCTTTCAAATGGGGCACCCATCGCTTTCTCTATACTCATCCTGAATATAAGGATAAAACAATTATCACAACCATTGCACAGGGACAAAAGTTCGAACAGAATGTGGTGATGGAGAAGAAAATAAGTGCCTAAAGTACTTAAAGTGCCTAGAGTGCCTAGAGTGAGCTAGAGTGAACTAGAGTGCCTAGAGTGAACTAGAGTGCCTAGAGTGAACTAGAGTGCCTAGAGCACTTAGAGTGCCTAAAGTACTTAGAGTGCCTAAAGTGCCTAGAGTATTTGGAGTGCTAAAAGTGCTTGGAGTATTTAAAGTTTGGAAGAGGGCTTGCCGGTGGGGTGAGCCTTTTTTTTTAATGGACAGTTGACAGTTGACAATTGAAAATGGGGGAAATGTTTTTGAAATTGTGTTTATTTTGTACTTTTGATAAAAAATCAATTGTATAGGAGTATGATTTTATTCTATCGATAAACAAAGGCATCAACAATATGAAACGAGGTCGCATATATTATGTTCCCGGAATGATAAGTCTGGTATTCTTGCCCGTTTTATGCTATTTCTATTTAATTCCTTACAATAAAACAGAAAGATGTCTGGAAATTACCATGCCTGATAAATATTCGCCTAAAAATATTTATGAAAATAAAGCCCGATTCAACACAAGTGTTTTATCATTGGCTGAAAACAAGCGGAATTATGTAAGTTTTGTTCTTAATGGGAACAAGGAAACCACTCATAATAAGCTTGATTCATTTGATAATCGATTGCAAGTCTTGATATGTCAGAAAGATACCCTTAATGGCTTGCATCTTGTTTTTGGAGATGGATTTACATACGGGTCATTTATAAAAGCGCTAAACATTTGCTATAAAGATTCGTTTGCTAGTTTCATGGTTTACGAAAATCAGTTGTGGTATTTATTTAAAAATAAGGATGCTCAATTAAAAGAGCGCATTAAAACACGTCGAAAAGAAAGGTCACTTAGCGAACATATTAATAATGAAAATAAAGAGATAGCCCTAAATAAATCCTCCTTAATCGAAAAATATAAAGGTTTGATTAAGATTTGGCCGGCTTTAATTGTGTTTGGTTTTTTGGGATTCTTATCTTTTAGATCTATAAGGAATAAATATTCAGGCCCTAATCATACAAACTGCAAAAGAATTTAGCTTTAGAAAAGCGGCGAAATTATTGCTTCTAATTTCATTTGTAATGATGCGAACAAATTCAAGCCTGTTGAATTAATGCGATGTTTCGGGAAAAATTTAGGCATTACAAAAACAATAGAGCTATAATTCCCATTTATAATAAAGATGTTCGAAAATAGGGTCAAATGCAATTAAAACAGAAGATTATCATGAGTTTTTTCATTAAAAAGCATGAGTTTTCATCAATTTTGGGAGCTTATTAAAGTTTACATTAGCCTTAGCTGAGTAATTTTATTCTTCTTTTATTTTTTCAAGATTGCCTAAATCGTTGTAAGTTTTCATTTGTAAATAACACAAAAGCAAAAACTCAGGAAGAAAATTAATAAGGCGAACGCTTCAGTCTTCTGAAAATTAATCAGTAATAAGTTCCACAAATAATAAAGTCAATGTATTTTATTTATATCTTTGCGAAGTAGATATTTGTTGTATCACAAATTATTTATCATGAAAAAAATAATCAACCATATAAGCCTATTTATTTTAATTGTATGTTTTACAATTAGCACTGTTAACGTCAGTGCACAATGTAATTTTAGCTTAGGGAACGATACGAGTATATGCAGTCCATCGAGCCTTCATCTCAATGGCCCAATGGGATTTACATCCTATTCGTGGAGTCCTGGAGGAGCTATTACTCAAGGACTGACCGTAAGCACATCTGGCATTTATGCCTTAACAGGCACTTTGTTGAGTGGTGACTTGGTAGTTAACGGAAATTTTTCGGCAGGCAATGTTGGATTCGTCAGTAGCTACGGCCCACCCGCAGGAGGGACCTGGGGCCCACTGTCAAATGCTGGGACTTATACGATTTCGACCAGTCCTAATTTAACACATAACAACTTTATGTCGTTTGGCGACCATACAACAGGCACAGGGAATATGTTTGTTTGTAATGGCTCATCAATAGCTAATACAATAGTATGGACAGAAACAATATCCGTAATCCCCAATACGAATTATAATTTTTCGGCCTGGGTTGCCTCGGTTTTACCGAACTTAAACTCGGGAGATGAAGCACAGATGCAATTCTCAATAAATGGAGTGTTGATTGGACCAATACATCATGCTCCACTCACGGGTGGAATATGGTCGAATTTTTATGTTGTATGGAATTCGGGGGCCAATACTTCAGCGATTATTAGAATTGTTGATCAAAGTACCAATTCTGGCTCAAACGATTTTGCCTTGGATGATATCTTTTTCCAAGAAGTATGTGTGCATACCGATTCGATAACAGTAACGGTTAATCCTATTCCAACCATCAGCTCTTCCGCCTCACCGTCAACGATTTGCAGCGGATGGAGTAGCAGTTTAACAGCGAGTAGCAATGTTGCAGGGACCACCTATAGCTGGATGCCGGGAAGCCTTACAGGGAGTCCCGTTTCAGTTAACCCTGGAACCACCACCACTTACACCGTAAGTGGAACAGCAGCCACATGCGTTGGAACTTCAACGGTTACAGTAACCGTAAATCCGGGTCCTGTGGTGAGTGCTACGGCAACACCCTCGGTAATTTGCACTGGGGGCACAAGTCAATTGGCGGCTACCAGCACCGTAGCAGGAACCACTTATAATTGGATGCCCGGAAGCCTAAATGGCAGCCCAGTTTCGGTTAGCCCTTTAACAAGCACAACTTATATAGTTACAGGAACAGCGTTAGGATGCACCGATACGGCAAGTGTTACGATTACGGTTAACCCTATACCTATAATTCAAATTAGCCCGGCAAGTCCAAGCATTTGTTTTGGCGATTCGATTAGTTTGTATGCATCAAGTAATATTGCAAATACCACTTACAGTTGGGACAATGGAGTAAATAATGATTCTATCAGAGTTTCGCCACCAAACACCATTTCATTTAAAGTGATAGGCACAAGCAATGCGTGTTACGATTCGGCAAGCGTAATAGTAATTGTTAATCCAATTCCACAAGTTAATATTTTGCCCATAAATCCAACGATTTGCTATGGAGACTCTATTTCACTTATTGCTTCAAGTAATTTAGCATCAACAAATTTCACATGGGATAATAGTTCCAATACCAGTAGCATCTATGTTGGTCCAACAGTTTCCACGCCCTATTATGTAATAGGAGTTTCGAACCTATGTGTGGATACAGCATTTATCAATGTTACCGTAAATCCTTTGCCGGTTGTGACTATAACGGCAGATAATAATCCTATTTGCGAAGGCGTAACAAGCACACTTACTGCAGGAAGCAGTATTCCTTCAACTACTTATTATTGGAATACAAATAGTACATCCAATAATATCAGTGTCACTCCTTCTTCGTCAACTTATTACTATGTTACAGGAACCATAAACAATTGTCATGATTCTACCTCTATATTAATAAGCGTAATCCCCACTCAATATGTTAATTTAGGGCCTGATCGCAATATATGTGAAGGAGATGAAGTCATCTTAAATGCAAGTAGTTTAACGGGTTCATTTTTATGGAGTGATGGAAGTACGTCTAGTTCAATTATTGTATCAGTTGCAGGTCTATATTGGCTGACGGTAAACAATAGCGGATGCCTAGCTTCCGACACTGTTGTTTTGGACCCCTGCAATGAGATATGGGTGCCAACTGGATTTTCACCAAATGGAGATGGGAAAAATGATTTTTTCAAATCTGAACACACCGGAATAGAAACCCTTAGCATGTATATATTTGATAGATGGGGTGAAAATATCTTTACAACGTATAAAATAGGAGAAGGTTGGGATGGTTTATATCAGGGGAAAGAAGTTCAGCAAGGGGTGTATTTTTGGGTAATAAAATACTTTGAGAAAATAGGCTCAAGTGCTTTAAAGGAAAAAGAAATCCACGGAACTGTGACCCTTTTCAGGTAACATCAATGCAAACCTAATAAGGGTTTGATTGGATGCTACTGATATAAATATTTTAGTTACTCTGGGATTTATTATTCACATTCTACCCATACAATAGCCCAAAGCAGAGCTATAAAGAAATTATTGGAAAACAATTTTCCTCAGTCAATTGAGCTGCTTATTATAGTACTTATAGAATTTTGAAATGTAAGGGGCAAACCTCCACCATGAAGTCATAAAATAATAAAAGCAGAAATAGAATTTCTGCTTTTATTTTTGGTTCAAATTTTAAATAGTCTGATAATGTTTGCAATATGCTAAATAAAAAACACTATGGCGAAAATTTTCTATTTCTTTAGAGACGCCATATCAATTACAAAACGATATTTGACATCGCCTTTTAGCAAACGTTCGTAAGCATCATTTATCTCGTTCACTCCTATCAGTTCGATATCGGCTACGATGTTGTGTTTTCCACAGAAGTCGAGCATTTCCTGGGTTTCAGCAATGCCTCCAATGAGTGAACCTGCAAAACTTTTACGTCCAAAAATGAGGCTGAAGGATTGAACAGGCAGAGGTTCCATGGGTGCACCCACTAAAACTAATGCTCCATCGACTTTAAGCAGACTAATGAAGGCATTGATGTCGTGCTGTGCCGACACTGCATCTAAAATAAAGTGTAAACTATTGGCATGTTTTTTCATTTGTTGGGCATCGGTAGAAAGCACCACTTCATCGGCACCGAGGCGTTTTGCATCATCTATTTTTGATGTAGAAGTTGTGAGCACCAATACATGGGCTCCCATTGCTTTGGCTATCTTAACTGCCATATGACCTAAGCCACCAATACCCACAACACCAACTTTTTTGCCAGGGCCAACCTTCCAATGCATGAGAGGCGAATAGGTGGTAATACCTGCACAAAGTAAAGGAGCCGTTGCAGCTAAATCGAGATTTTCGGGAAGACGCAACACAAAGTTTTCGTCAACTACTATGCTTTCGGAATATCCGCCATAAGTTTGACCACCCAAATGTTTGTCGGGAGAGTTAAAAGTCATGGTATTGCCCTGTTCGCAAAATTGTTCCAGATCGTTTTTGCATTGCTCGCATTCTCTGCATGAATCAACCATGCAGCCAACGCCTGCAAGGTCGCCTACTTTAAATTTTGTAACCAGATTGCCAACATTTTTAACCCTGCCCACAATTTCGTGGCCAGGAACTATTGGATAAGTGGTACCATACCATTCGTTACGGGCAGAGTGTAGGTCGGAATGACAAATGCCGCAATAGAGGATATCTATTTCCACATCATGTGGGCTTGCGTTTCTGCGTTGAATATTTAATTGTTCTAATGGTTTTTCGGCAGCTTTTGTGCCAAATGCTTTTATGTTCATATTTTTTATTGTATTATGTTTAAAATAAGATGCTTATTAAAGTCCGGTTAGTTTTTCCATCTGTTCTGTGTATCTTGCACCCTGAAGTTTAATTTTTGATGAAGCGATATCAATTTCAGTGAGTTCCTGAGGCGTAAATTCAATAGAAATAGCTCCGAGGTTTTCTTCAAGTCTTTGTAGATTAGTGGTTCCTGGGATAGGAACTATCCACGGTTTTTGGGCAAGCAGCCATGCAAGTGCAATACGTGCAATAGTTGTATTTTTCTTTTGGGCAAAAGTATTGAGCAAATCGATTAAAGCCTGATTGGCTTTGAGAGCTTCCGACTGAAATCGGGGCACAGTGCTTCGGAAATCGGTTCTATCGAAGATGGTGTTTCCGTTTATCTTACCTGTTAAGTAACCTTTTCCAAGAGGACTATAAGGAACCAATCCTATTCCGAGTTCTTCAAGGGTAGGAATTATTTCCGCTTCTGGTTTGCGCCACCACAAAGAGTATTCACTCTGAAGCGCCGTAACCGACTGAACTGCATGAGCCTTGCGGATGGTATTTACGCCTGCTTCCGAAAGTCCAAAGTGTTTTACTTTTCCTTCCTGAATTAAATCTTTGACGGCACCAGCCACATCTTCAATTGGAACATCAGGGTCGACGCGATGTTGATAAAATAAATCGATGGTTTCGACTCTTAATCGTTTGAGAGAAGCTTCTGCCACTTCTTTAATGTGTTGAGGACGGCTATCGACGCCTTTCCAATTAGGACCTCCGCTTGGATCCAGTTTAAAACCGAACTTTGTTGCAATAACCACCTGCCCTTTAAAAGGAGCTAGTGCTTCTCCAACAAGTTCTTCGTTTATGAAAGGACCATAAACTTCTGCGGTATCAAAAAAGGTGATCCCCTGCTCCACGGCAGAACGTATGAGTGCAATCATCTCTTTTTTATCTTTAGGAGCCCCGTATGAAAAACTCATTCCCATACAGCCCAGCCCAAGAGCAGATACTTCAAGCTTGCCATTGCCCAGTGTTCTGCTTTTAATTATAGTATTCATATTATTTTTATTTATATTTGAGCGCAAAGTTCGGTAAAAAAACAGAATTCTTAAGGCTTTTTATTTTGGAATTCTCCAACTTAAGCCTATGTTTAGCATATAATAATTTGCAACATCCTGAAGACTAATATTGCCTGATAAATCGAGTTGAAGGTTTCTCCTTATATTATATGCCCCACCCAAATCAATATAACTTTGGGGTAGTGTATGGTTGGCAAAGTAATTATAGTTCTCGGCAAAAATGCTTAGCTTTTGTGTAATATTATACCCAAGACATAAAGCTGCAAACTCTGTTGGTTCAGCATTACTTCCATCATACTCAAGCCCTACGTTATAACAAATATTAAGAGCATTCGTTATGTTGTTTTGCATCAATAGATAAAAGGAAGGACTGATATGCTCAGGACGAAAGCTCTTTTCTCCAATATAAGGCAAGGTGATGTTTGTAAGAAAGGCGGTGGCAGGCAATATGCCTTTTTCTTCGGCTATCAAAAATTTAGTGCCGATAATTATTGGGTTAAAACCAGTGATGTTCTGACCTGCGGTTTTAATCTGAGCATAATCTGCTTGAATGCGGATTTCGGCATTTTTATTAAGCCCAAAACGCAACAATGTGGTATTATAAAGAATATTTTCAGTAAGGATATTTCCATTCATCATCCTTTCGTAGGCAGCCCCGGATTCTATCTGAAGATTATTCTTATCGAGAATAAAAGGGGGAGTTGCCACTCCTGGGCGGTCAGCCGAAATGGCAGGTATTTCAATTGTTTGTGATTTTACAACAAGAGAAATACACATCAACAGAATACTTATTGCAATTTTTACTTTCTGTTTGTAATTATCACTCATAAATTCTTAATAACCAATAACCCATTAACTCAAGTTCCCAAACACTTCCATCAAATCGACTACCTCTTTAGCAAAGGCAACATCATGCACTCTTAAAATATCCACTCCTTTTAGCAAGGCAAGGGTATGCAAAACGGTACTGCCGTTTAATGCTTCTTCTGGAGTTTTATTCAGGGTTTTATATATCATTGATTTACGTGAAATGCCGACCATCACGGGAATACCGAAGAAATTAAATTCATCGAGATGTTGCATCAGTTCGATATTATGTGCCATAGTTTTCCCGAAACCGAAACCAGGGTCGATAATAATATCATTCACTCCGGCAAGTCTTGCAAAATTTAATTGTTTTGAAAAATAAATGAAGAGCTCGTTCATTAAGTTTTCATATTGAGGATTTTCCTGCATGCTTTTGGGTTGGGTGTTTGTATGCATTAGGATGTATATCAAACGATTTGAAGCTACTTCCTGAAACATATTTTCATCGAACTGTCCCCCTGAAATATCATTGACCATATCGATACCCTCAGAAGCAAGACATTTGACAACTTCCGAACGCCAGGTATCAACAGAAATAATAGCTTCGGGGAATTGCTTCCTGATCGCTTTAATGACAGGCTGTAATCTACTAATTTCGTCTTCAGAGGATATTTCTTCGGCAAAAGGTCGGGTCGACATCCCTCCTACATCAATAATATCGGCTCCTTCCGATAACATTTTTTCAACTTCCATCAAACATTCGTTTTCATTTTGAAAACGGCTTTTAGCATAAAACGAATCGGGTGTAACATTAAGAATGCCCATGATCATAGGCTTTTCAATTGAAATTAATGTTCCTTTTATGTTGAGTAATTTGCGTTTTTCCATCGTGATAAAAGAGGTTAAAAGTTAAAAATATTGAAGGGCTTAAAACGAATCACCAAAATTATATATATTTGCCTTAAATTCTAAACTAAATGAATAAAACTTTAGAGCCATCCTGTAAGGCTTTTATTGATAATAAACATTTCTTTATCAATAAGATGTAGACAAACCAAATGGCATGAGAAATTTTACTGTAAAATCAAACATAAACAAATATAAATACATAACTATGAAAAACTTACGACTTATTTCCAGAGTAATTGTCGGACTAATCTTTATGTTTTCCGGCTTTGTGAAAGGTGTTGATCCTCTTGGTTCAGCCTACAAGTATCACGACTATTTTGTGGCATTTCACTTAGATTTCCTTTCCCCTTTTGTGCTTTATCTTGGCATTTTGCTTTGTGTGCTTGAATTTATGATTGGACTTGCTCTGGTTACAGGCGTTAAAATGCGTCTGGCAACAATACTTGTTACCATTTTCATGGTATTCTTCACCATCCTCACGTTTATTTTGGCACTTACCAATCCCGTTTCCGATTGTGGATGCTTTGGCGACGCTTTAATCCTTACCAATTGGGAAACTTTTTTCAAGAATATTATCATCATGATTTTTGTGATTATAATAATTGTTGGAAGAAAGAAATTCAAAAACAAATTGCCACAAGCAAGCGAATTTTCAATACTATTAATCGGCGTAATTGTAATATTATTTGTGAACATATATTCTTACCGTCATTTACCTTTGATAGATTTTCTGCCCTGGAAGAAAGGCAATGTCATAGCCGAAAAAGTATTACCAACACCTGAAAAATCTGAAGTTTTTCTGATTTATAAAAACACCGAAACCGGAAAAGATGTTGAATATACGTCTAAAACTCTGCCCTATCAGGATACTGTTCTAATGGCGAAACTTGCTTTTAAAGAACAAAAGAAAAAGATAACTCAGGAATACAAAGAAGCTCCCATTCATGATTTTATTATTACAAGCGATTCGGGAGCAGATATGACACAGCAATTTATACAGAATCCCGGATTTCAGTTCCTTTTGATTGCTCACGATTTACGTAAAGCCGATCAGGATATATTTGAGAAAATAAATCCATTTACAGCCGAATGTAAGCAAAAGAATATCTCCTTTGTCATCTTAACAGGTTCTTCATTCGATGTAGTTAGAGTATTTAAAGCCCAAACCCATACAAGCATTGACTTTTATACTGTTGATGAAACTGCATTGAAATCTGTGGTTCGTTCAAATCCCGGATTGGTTTTATTGCATAATGGTGTGGTGATTGATAAATGGCATTATAACGATTTCCCTGCTTTCGAAAAGGTGGAAAAGAAATATCTGAAGCCTTAAGACTTTCAGATGCTCAAATATATTCTGAACAAGTTGTTTTATGGGTTTTTGGTATTAATGGGAGTTATCACTCTGGTGTTTTTCCTTTTTAATGTATTGCCCGGTGATCCTGCAAGAATGATAATGGGTCAGCGCAGCGACATCTCCTCATTGGAAGCCATCAATAAAGATCTTGGCAGAGATAAACCTTTAGTGGTTCAATATTTGAATTATCTGAACGATTTGAGCCCTCTTTCTTTTCATAATCCAACTGATGTTAAGAGTTATTGGTATCTCGATTCAAATAAATACACCTCAACCACAAAGCTCATCTCCTTTTCTGATAATTCGGTTTTAGTATTTAAAAAACCTTATTTCCGTCGTTCTTATCAGACCAAGCGTCAGGTGAGCGAAATTTTAGCAGAGGCTTTCCCTAAGACGGCATTATTGGCTTTTGTTTCTATTTTTATTGCCATTGTTATTGGAATTGGGATAGGGATTCTATGTGCCGTTTGGAAAGACACTTGGTTCGATAAATCGGCATTAATATTTGCCACTGCCGGTATGTCAATCCCCTCTTTCTTTGCGGCTATTATTATGGCCTGGTTGTTTGCCTTTGTCTTGGCCCCTTATACCGGATTGAATATGTTTGGCAGCATGTATTCGGTTGATGACTTTGGAAATGGAGAATATCTTGATTTAAAGAACCTGATACTGCCAGCCATTACCCTTGGAATACGTCCTATTGCCGTTGTGGTTGAATTAACAAGAAGCTCTATGCTCGATGTGTTGTCGCAGGATTATATCAGAACTGCAAGAGCCAAGGGGGTTCCCTTTCGGGGCATTGTTTTGGGTCATGCGCTTCGCAATGCAATGAATCCCGTGGTGACAGCAATTTCAGGATGGCTTGCATCCATGCTTGCTGGTGCCGTTTTTGTTGAATATGTTTTCGATTGGAAAGGTGTGGGTGTAGTGATTGTTGATGCACTTGAAAAGTATGATTTCCCTGTAGTGATGGGAGCCGTTTTATGCATTTCGGTCATTCTAATTATTATTAATATTATGGTAGACATTATTTATGGATGGCTCGACCCGAGGGTGAGAATCGCGTAGAATTAAATTTAAAATCAAATAAAAGAATACAATATGAGAAAGAAATTAGCTGCAGGCAATTGGAAGATGAATCAATCCCTTGATGAGGGTATTGGTTTGGTAAGTAATCTGCTTGAATTGGCTGCAACAAAAACAGAATATTATCAAAATAATAATGTACAGATTTTATTATTCCCTCCTTTTATTCACCTTGTTTTGCTGGAAACTTTATTAGAGGGGCAGCCTCATTTTGCTTATGGGGCTCAAAATTGCAGTTGGGCTGATAAGGGTGCTTATACCGGAGAAGTGTCTGCATCTATGATACATTCCACAGGGGCAGGATATGTTATTATCGGGCATTCCGAAAGAAGGCAATACTTTTCAGAGTCGAATAGGATATTATCAGAAAAAGCTCAGATTGCACTAAAGAATGGCCTTCAACCTGTTTTTTGCTGTGGGGAGGTTCTTGCAGAACGTGAAAAGGGTGAACAATTCGCGATTGTGGAATCGCAGCTATCTGAAGCTATATTCCATTTTGAAGAAGAAGATATTAAAAAGATTATTATTGCTTATGAGCCTGTTTGGGCAATAGGGACTGGAGTTACGGCTTCCCCCGAACAAGCACAGGAAATGCATGCTTTTATCCGAAACCTTATTGCAAAAAACTTTAGCACTGAAATTGCCAACGAAACAAGTATAATATATGGAGGAAGTTGTAATGCTGCCAATGCTAAACTATTGTTTTCGATGCCGGATGTTGACGGGGGTCTTGTTGGGGGGGCTTCTTTAATTGCAGAAGATTTTTTCACCATTAGCACAAGTTTTTAAATTATGAAATATATCGAAGTTTTCTTTCCACACAATCATCCTGATAAGAACGAAATATTCATTGCAAGTTTAGCAGATATTGGTTTCGAGAGTTTTATGGAGAATGAAGATGGCCTGACTGCCTATATTCAGGAGCCGCAATTTAATGAAAATGAATTATATGACGCCCTAATGCCCTATACTGATGATACACTTAATTTGCAAATAAAAACAATTGCCGACCAGAATTGGAATGCTGTTTGGGAAAGTAATTTTCAGCCGGTGATGGTTGGGGAGATTTGTTTTATTCGCGCACCTTTCCATCCTGCTAATCCTGATGCGAAGTTCGATATCATTATCGAGCCCAAAATGTCATTTGGGACGGCGCATCATGAAACCACTTCTACAATGATAGAACTGCTCCTTCTTGAAGATTTGAAGGATAAAAGCTTGTTGGATATGGGTTGTGGCACGGGTGTTTTAGCCATACTTGCTGAAATGCTGGGAACCATGCCAATAGTAGCTATTGACAATGACAGTTGGGCCTACGAAAATACTATTGAAAATATTGAGAGAAATCATTGCAAGCACATTACTGCCTTTCAGGGAGATGCGGCTTCTATCGAAAATCAAAAGTTTGATATTATTCTTGCTAACATTAACAGAAATATTTTGCTTGAGGATATGCATACTTACGTTAATGCCATCAACCCAAAGGGGCTATTGTTTATGAGTGGCTTTTATGAAGAAGATTTTAAATTCATCGAGGAAAAAGCAAATGAATTGGGAATGTTTAATATCCGTAAACTTATAAAAAATAACTGGGTTGCTTGTGTGTTTAAACTGCAGTAATCTATATTTATTTTCCTGAAAGTTCGTTATCTTTATTTCTAATAATTAAAATTTCCCCTTTAAATGAAATTCAAGGCTTATTACGTAATAATTCCCATTATTTTCATGAGCATGCTGTTCGCTGCTCAGGCCCAAACCATTAAGAAGTTTTCGAAAGATAATTTTATAAGCGAACTCAACACTTTTTTTCAAGAAGTAAATAACAAGGATGATAAAAAAGCAGGGGATGCTTTAATGAAAGACTTCACTTTGCTTTGGAATTCGATGGCGCTGACTGATTCGATGAAGCTTCAGTTTTATTCGAATTGTAATTTGATGCTAAAGCGAAAGCTCAGGCCTTTTCCTCATTTTAAAACTTATGTTACTACCTTTTCCGATTTCGTAAATAGCACGGTTGGGAATAAGAGTTTAGCTTCTTGGCAAAATAGTCTGAAGCTGCTGATTGAAAAATCGACCAGTTCGCAATTTCTGCTTTATCTCGACCAAACCCAGAAGCTTGTTACCGAAAATATTATTTATTTTTCAAATGCCACTCAGTGGAAATCGAGTAGTATTGACTTCCAATTTATATATGATACCACGGTGCGAATTGTTTTCCCTAAGCTCGATTTGATTTGTAATGCCAATAAGGATAGTTCTATAATTTACGAAACTCAAGGTACTTACTATCCCCTTCAGAATATCTGGAAAGGGACTGGCGGCAAAGTAGATTGGAAACGTGCCGGTTATGACGAGGGTAATGTGTATGCTTTGCTGGGTAAATATGAGATTTATATGAAGTATTCGAAATATTCTGCCGATACGGTTAAGTTTTTCCATTCAGGTTTTTTTAATTATCCTCTCGTTGGTGGGCTTCAGGAAAAGGTGATGGCGGATATTACGGATGATAAGGCAACTTATCCGCGCTTTACTTCTTATGACAACAACATCGAGATAAAAAATATTTTTAAAGATATTGATTACCAAGGTGGGTTTTCGATGTGGGGGGCTCGTTTTATGGGTTCGGGGAATGAGGAGAAGGATGCCAACCTCATTTTTAATTATGATGGAAAGCCCCTCATTAAGACTACATCTAAATCTTTCTTTATTAGAAAAGACCGCATCTCTTCGGCAAGTGGTTCTGCGACTATTTATTGGGAAAAAGATTCGATTTTTCATCCCGGCATTGAGGTTAAATATCTAGATGCCAAGAAGGAGCTTTCGCTACTTCGTATGGCCGATGGTTTGGGTAGGAGTCCTTATTTCGATTCGTGGCATAAGATTGATATGTACTTCGAGGCTTTGTATTGGAAAGTGGGTGACCCTAAAATGGAGCTTCGCATGATTAAGAGCGCTTCGAACAGTGGTGAGGCTGCTTTTGAATCCTTTAATTTTTATGCCGAGTCGCGTTACGATAAAATTCAGGGGCTTGAGCAGGTGAATCCTCTGCTTGTGCTGAGGGATCATTACCAAAAAACCAAATCGAAATTGTTTTCGCTCGAAGACATGATAGCTGTTTTTCATCGCCCTTCCGATCAGGTGATGGTGCTTATGATGAATCTTGCCAATATGGGCTTTATTATTTACGATTATAATCATAATACCATTACTATTAAAGATCGTTTGTTCGAATATCTGAATTCAAAAAACAAAAAAACTGATTACGATATTCTGCGTTTTATTTCCACCATTACCGAGCAAAGCAATGCCACCTTAAACCTGCTTAATTTTGACCTGAAACTCAGGGGCGTTCCCATGATTTTGCTTAGCGATTCGCAGAATGTGTTTCTTTATCCCACCGAGCAGGAAATTACGCTGAAGAAAAATAGAGATTTCACTTTCTCCGGAAGAGTGCACGCTGGTTTGTTCGATTTTTATTCGAAGGAATCTTCTTTCGATTATGATAATTTCAAAATCAATTTGCCGATTGTCGATTCGATGACCTTTTTTGTTCAGGATAAGAGCAAGGAAAGGGATCTTTACGGAAATTTCCCTTTGGTGAAGGTGAAGACTGCAATTGAAGATATTTCGGGCGATTTGCTTATCGATAAGAACAATAATAAATCGAGCATTAGGGATTATCCCGAGTATCCGATTTTCAATAGCAAGAACGTTTCTTACATCTATTATAATAAGTATTATATTGAAAAGGGAGTGTATGTGAAAGATCGCTTTTATTTCCACGTGAATCCTTTTACGGTTAAGAATCTCGATAAATTTGAGACCGAAGACATGAAGTTTGCCGGATATCTGCATTCGGCCGAAATTTTCCCCGATATTGTGAATCCTTTGACCGTTCAGCCTGATAATTCTTTGGGTTTTGTGTATGAAATTCCCGATGGCGGTTTGCCGGCTTATAAAGGCAAAGGCACCTATTTCAATACGGTGGATTTGAGTTATAAGGGTTTTCGCGGGCGTGGAATTCTTAACTATTTGACTTCGACCATGAATTCGGCCGATATTTTCTTTTATCCCGACTCGATGAATGCAAATGCCCAGGATTATGTGGTGAAGGAAGTGGCTAAGGGCACTGAGTATCCACCTATAAAGGGCACTGATGTTTATGTGCATTGGATGCCTTATCAGGACGAAATGAGTGTTTCGAAGAAGATGACGCCTTTGGCCATCTTCAATAATAGCGAGGTGAATTTGCACGGAAAGATAATTCTTAGTCCGGCGGGCACCCGAGGTAGCGGCATTGCTGAGCTAAAAGATGCCGAAATTTCTGCCTTAAATTATACCTTTAAGCATCATGAAATTCTTTCGGATTCGGCTGATTTTAAGTTTAAAAATCAAGAGAATATGGAGATTTCGTTGGTCACCAATAACTATAAAACTCATATCGATTTCGAAAAAAGAAAAGGCGACTTCGTTTCGAATGGCGGCATGTCGCGCATCGATTTCCCTCAGAATATGTATATGTGTTATGGGCAGGCTTTCGAATGGTTTATGGATAAGTCGGAAATCGCCATTAATTATGTAGGTAGCAAAACTAAGCTTGCCATAGATACTAACAATCTCAGGGCCATGCTCGACCTCGATATGGTTGGCAACGAAATAATTTCGACCCATCCGGCTCAGGATTCGTTGCGATTTAGGTCCACTAGGGCTGTATATAATTTAAAGGACTATGTGATTAGTGCCGAGGGGGTTAATTTGATAAGGGTTGCCGATGCGGCCATCTTCCCCGAAAAGGCGGAGGTGACCATTTTGCGCAAGGCCGAGATGAAGCAGCTCAACAATGCCCGGATTATTGCCAATATCACCACCAAATATCATCAGTTTAACAATGCCGTGGTCAATATTAATTCGAAGAAAAACTATAATGCAACGGCCAACTATGAATATGTGGACGAGAACGATAAGAAATTTAATGTGTTTTTCGATAAGATTGGCGTCGATTCTATTAATCAAACCTACGCCACAGGCAGCGTTTCCGAAACCGACGATTTCGCTTTGAGCCCCTATTTCGATTACACGGGCAAGGTTCGTTTGACGGCTAAAAAGGAGTTTTTGAGCTTCTCGGGGGGTACTAAAATTGTGAACCCTTGTGACACGGCCGATCAGTTTTGGCTTAAGTTTGAGAGCGAAATCAATCCTAAATCCATCTATATTCCCGTGCCCGACACCAAGTTGAAGGATATTAATAATGCCACTCTTTTCTCGGCGCTTTTCTTTTCGAAGAGCAGTCAGGTGTATGCTTCTTTTCTTTCCACAAAAGGCAAGCTGACCGATGCGGTGCTTTTGGGTGCACGCGGATTTCTCAACTACAACAAGGAAACTAAGGAATATAGGATTGCTTCGCGCGAAAAACTTAACGACATTAATCTGGCGGGCAACTACCTTTCTTTCAACACCGAAAAGTGTTCTTATATGGGCGAGGGCAAGCTTGGCCTTGGGTTTAACTTCGGCCGCATGGAGATGAATGCTTATGGCAAGGTTGATTATCAGCCCCTCACCGAGTCGTCGACTCTCGACATCATTATGAACCTCGATTTTTTCTTTAATGAAGATGCCCTGAAGTTTATGGCCGAGGATATTGAAAAGGACCAAGGTTCGAACGACCCCCTCGATTTGAATAATACTCCTAAATATCTTAAGGCGCTCGACGAGATATTCGATTCGCTTGCGGCTCCTAAAATCAGAAACGAGCTTACCATTCAGGGTGGCATTTACAAAAAGCTCCCTCAGCAGCTCACAAAGTCTATTTTTATTGGCGATGTAGTTTTGCAGTGGGATTCTATCACCAAATCGTATCATTCGTCTAGCAAAATTGGTTTGGCATCTATCGGCAAGATGCAAATCAATAAGTTTGTGAATGGCCACATCGAAATTGAGAAGAAAAGAAGTGGCGATGTGATTACGATTTATCTGGAGATGGATCAAAGTAAATGGTATTACTTTAGCTATAGTAATAATATCATTCAAACCATTTCGTCGGAACCCGAGTACAATAAAATTATAACCGAAACTAAACCCGAAAAACGCCGCTTAGATCCTGATGATGGCAAACCGGGGCTCACCTATACTATTGGAACTGAAAGAAGTAAAAAGAAGTTTTTAAGCAAGTTTACTTCAACTGAAGTTAAAACCGATTAAGGCTTCCATGTGATTTATATGAGTATTTTGATAGATTTTATATGAAATAGTAGCTGTAATAGAGGTCATAATTGAAATATTATGAGTTTTAGTAGACCTACGGAGTGACTCAGTAGAAATATTATGAGTTTTAGTAGACCTACGGAGTGACTCAGTAGAAATATTATGAGTCTTAGTAGACCTGCGGAGTGTCATAATAGAATTATTATGAGTTGTAGTAGACCTACGGAGTGTCATAATAGAATTATTATGAGTCTTAGTAAACCTGCGGAGTGTCATAATAGAAATATTATAAGCCTCAGTAGACCTACTGAGTGTTATAATAGAATTATTATGAGACAGAAAATTTCAATTATAAATCATTAAAAGCTGAAAAACACCTATAATAAACCACATATTAGTAAATGTATTATTTTTACCATTAAGAAAATTGCGCATCATGAAGATAAAAATTAAAGTAAAAGAACATATAAATAAGCAAGATATTGTGCGATATTTGCTCAAACTATTAGTGTCGACACTGGCCGTATTTATTAGCGCCCACATGATTTCGGGAGTTGAAATAACCGACTTTACAACGGCACTGCTGGTGGCATTCACCTTATCGATATTAAACACCTTTTTAAAGCCACTGCTGGTGCTTTTAACCATACCGCTAACTCTTTTCAGCTTTGGCATTTTCCTTCTATTTATCAACGCATTCATCATACTGATGGCGTCCGACCTCATCGAGGGATTTAAAGTAAACGGCTTTGGCACTGCAATACTCTTTAGCTTACTGCTTTCGGTAATCACCTTTGTTCTCGAAAGCTTAAATAATCCCAGAATCAAGATACATATCGACAAAAACGAGGAAGAATAAGCCATATGTGGACTTGCGCATTGTGTAATCGCTCATTCCGAAATCAAAATCAATTGCATAGTTGTACGAATGATGGTTTCGAGGGTGTTTTCGGGAAGAATACTCCCGAAATTATCGAAATTTGTAGCACTTTCATCCAGCTTGCACACGAAAATGAGCTTATCAGGATATCGCCCCTGCGAAATTCGATACTTTTTGCCGCTAAAAATAACTTTTGCGCCATTAAGCCCCGAAAAAATCATGTTGATATTGAGTTTTTGCTCGATGATGAAATAAATGAATTTCCGATTTATAAAACCCAAAAGCTGCATGGGAATAAATATGCCCATTATGTGAAAGTCGCAGCACTTCAGGAAATCGATGCCCGCCTAATCGAATGGTTCACAATCTCGTATAAAACCAATGCGGGCCTTGCTGCCTCCTGAAAAAAGCCCGAAAAGACTATGAAAAAAGCCCATCTCCACAAGGAAAAACTCGAGTCGATTATCGAGCATCTGCCCGCAAAACCAGGGGTGTATCAATATTACGACGAAAACGAGCATATTATTTATGTGGGGAAGGCTAAAAATCTGAAAAAGCGGGTTTCGTCCTATTTTAGTAAAGAAAAACATGATAGCGGCAAAATTAACATACTCGTACGCAAAATTGCCAACATCCGCTTCATTGTTGTGGATACCGAATACGATGCGCTGCTGCTCGAAAATAATCTGATAAAGAAATTTCAGCCCCGCTACAATATCCTGCTCAAAGACGATAAAACTTACCCCTGGATTTGTATCAAAAATGAGCCCTTCCCTCGCATTTTCACTACGCGTATTTTATATAAAGATGGTTCACAGTATTTTGGGCCCTACGCTTCGGGTAAAATGATGCATACTTTGCTCGATTTGATTAAGCAGGTGTTCCAGATAAGAAATTGCAAGCTAAGCCTCAGCCGCGAAAATATCCTTAAAAAGAAGTTTAAAATATGCCTCGAATATCATATTAAAAATTGCGCCGGGCCTTGCGTCAATCTGCAAACCGATGACGATTACAAAAACACCATCAACCGTATAGTGAACATCCTTAAAGGCAACATTCATCAGGTGATAGTTCAGCTCGAAAGCCTTATGAGTGAACATGCTCAGGGGCTCGAATTCGAAAAGGCCAATATGGTTAAAGAAAAAATTGAGCTGCTCCGTAGCTACCAAAGCAAGTCCACTATCGTGAGTCCTTCGATAAATAATGTGGATGTTTTTTCCATTATCGCCGAGGCGCCCTTTGCTTTTGTCAACTATCTGAAAGTGATAAACGGGGCTATAGTTCAGGCCCACACCGTGGAAGTTAAGTTTCAGCTCGACGAAACTCCCGAAGAAATCCTTAGCAATCTGATTGTTGAGCTTCGCGAACGTTTTCAGAGCAACGCCAGCGAAATTATTGTTCCTATAAAACCCAAACCAGCCCTTCCGGGCATCACCACCACCATTCCACTAAGGGGCGATAAGCAGAAACTCCTTTATCTTTCGGAGCAGAATTGCAAGTATTTTAAAATAGATCATCTAAAACAGAAAGAGCTTGTCGACCCCGAACGCCACAGCAAACGCATACTTCAGCAACTCATGACCGACCTCCACATGAATGAACTGCCAATGCATATCGAATGTTTCGACAATTCGAACATTCAGGGCACCAATGCGGTGGCCGCGATGGTGGTGTTTAAAAATGCCAAGCCTTTTAAAAAAGAATATCGCCACTATAACATCAAAACCGTCGAAGGCCCCGACGATTATGCCTCGATGGAGGAAATAATCTACCGCCGCTATAAAAGACTGATGGAAGAATCGCTGCCCCTGCCCAACCTCATCGTCATCGATGGTGGCAAGGGCCAGCTTCATGCTGCCCTCAATAGCCTCGAAAAACTGGAGCTTAGGGGTAAAATCAGCATCATTTCCATTGCCAAGCGCCTCGAAGAAATCTATTTTCCCAACGATTCTATTCCGATGTACCTCGACAAGAAATCAGAGTCGCTTAAAATTATTCAACAACTGCGCGACGAGGCTCATCGTTTTGGTATTACCCATCATCGCAACAAGAGGCAAAAATCCACCCTCATTACTTCACTCACCGACATCAGCGGCATAGGCCCCGAAACTTCGCAAGCATTGCTGAAAAAGTTTAAATCTGTTAAGAAGATTTCTGCACTAAGCCTTAAGGAGCTTGAAGAAGAAATTGGGAAGGCTAAGGCGAAAATTGTGCACGCTCATTTCAATCAAGCGACATAAATCAACACTTATAAACACCCCAATAAAAACAAAACCCGGCAGATTTTTAAAATCTGCCGAGTTCATATATTTGATAAAATTTTTGTTGTGTGTAAAATTCGAATTACATCAACTTACGTCCACAAAATTCACATAGCCCAAAGGCTTTTTTCTTATTGCGAGTAGTTTGATGAAACTCTACTACTAAGCACCAATATGGGCTTTATAGCTTTTAGCATCCATTAAATCATTCACCTGATTTGGATCAGTCATTTTTATTTTAATAATCCAACCATCAACATAAGGGTCAAAGTTAATAGTCTCTGGTTTAGCATCGAGCAAAGTGTTATACTCTAAAACTTCACCAGCCACAGGCATATACATATCAGAAACAGTTTTCACCGCTTCGATAGTGCCAAAAGCTTCGCCTTTTCTCAAAGGCTCGCCAACAGTTTCCACTTCAATAAAAACGATATCACCCAATTCGTGTTGCGCAAAATCGGAAACACCAATATAAGCAGTTTCGCCTTCAACTCTTAACCATTCGTGTTCTTTAGTAAATTTAAAATTTTCAGGAATATTCATAATAGTATGTATTTTGGTTATAAAATTTCTATTCGTATTGTCTCCTAAATGAGATGCCAAATATATATCTATTTTTCGGAATAATATATCACATGAAAAAAAAGAATGCATCAATCTCCCATGCTGAAAACCGAAATACTCAAAGGACCTATTAAACAAAAACCCTGAATTAATTAATGTAGTTGGATATATGTTTGATTTCTTTATGTTTATTTCGAAAGTCAGCAGGCAATAAATAATATTAGGTTTATCACCCACGAAAGCCACCTTTGAAAAAATCAGACTAAAAACAAGGGGATTTACTATCTGAAAAATTTAATTTAAACAGTTTATCAAGTCGAAACATAAAAAATTCGCAATAATATTTTCAGTTATACCCAAAACATAAAGCGAAAAAAAAAGCCTTCGACTTATCGAAGGCTTTTTTTTATAATGAATTGCTTATTACATCATGCCACCCATACCACCCATACCTGGGTTTGGCATCATTGGAGCACTTTCTTCTTTAACTTCAGAAATAACACATTCGGTAGTTAATAGCATACCTGCAACAGAAGCAGCATTTTCTAAAGCAACACGTGTAACCTTAGTAGGATCGATAACACCTGATTCGAAAAGATTTTCGTACTGTTCGGTACGAGCATTAAAACCAAAATCATCTTTACCTTCTTTAACTTTCTGAACAACAACACTACCTTCTAGGCCTGCGTTAGCAACAATTTGACGAAGAGGTTCTTCGAGGGCACGTCTGATAATTGCAATTCCAGTAGTTTCGTCATCGTTATCACCTTTAAAATTATCAAGAACATTCAAAGCTCTTAGATAAGCTACTCCACCACCTGCAACAATACCTTCTTCAACAGCAGCACGGGTTGCGTGCAATGCATCGTCAAAACGGTCTTTCTTTTCTTTCATTTCAATTTCGCTGAGAGCACCAACATAAATCACAGCAACACCACCTGCCAATTTGGCAAGACGTTCTTGTAATTTTTCGCGATCATAATCAGAAGTTGTTTTTTCAATCTGCGATTTAATTTGATTGATGCGAGCATCAATATTACTTTTTTCACCTTTACCACTAACGATAGTAGTGTTATCTTTATCAACAGTGATTTTTTCGGCTTGTCCTAAATAAGTAAGCTCAGCGTCTTCAAGTTTGTAGCCTTTTTCTTCAGAAATAACGGTACCACCAGTAAGGATAGCAATGTCTTCCAACATTTCTTTACGACGATCACCAAAACCAGGAGCTTTAACAGCAACAATTTTCAAAGAACCTCTTAAGCGATTTACTACTAAAGTAGCAAGAGCTTCACCGTCGATATCTTCACAAATGATTAATAATGGGCGTCCGGTTTGAACAACTTTTTCCAAAACAGGTAAGAAATCTTTCATAACTGAAATTTTCTTATCGTATATTAAGATATAAGGAGTTTCGTATACGGCTTCCATTTTTTCGGTATCCGTAACAAAGTAAGGAGAAACATAACCACGATCGAATTGCATACCTTCAACAACTTTAACAGAAGTTTCAGTTCCTTTTGCTTCTTCAATAGTGATAACGCCTTCTTTTTTAACTTTGCTCATGGCTTCAGCAATCAGTTTCCCGATAGTGAAATCATTATTAGCAGAAATAGCAGCCACTTGTTCAATTTTTTCGCTGCTGTCGCCAATAGCTTTTGATTGATTTTTCAATTCAGCAACAATTTTTACAACGGCTTTGTCAATACCACGTTTCAAATCCATTGGATTTGCACCGGCAATAACATTTTTTAAACCTGTAGTAATAATAGCCTGAGCAAGAACAGTAGCTGTTGTAGTACCATCACCTGCTAAATCGCTGGTTTTTGAAGCAACTTCTTTAACCATTTGAGCACCCATATTTTCGATAGGGTCTTTCATATCAATTTCTTTGGCCACTGTAACACCATCTTTAGTGATAACAGGTGAACCGTATTTTTTATCAATGATTACATTGCGACCTTTAGGTCCTAAAGTAACCTTAACTGCATTTGACAAAGCATCAACACCTTTTTTTAATGCTTCACGTGCTTCCCAATTATAAATTATATCTTTTGCCATTGTTGTATAATGTTTTTAAGTTTATAAATTTGATTAAATGATTGCGTAGATATCCGATTCGCGCATGATCAAATATTCTTTGTTATCAATTTTGATTTCAGTTCCTGAATATTTACCATATAAAACCTGATCGCCTGGTTTAACAGTTACAGGCTCATCTTTTTTACCGGGGCCAACTGCGATAACGGTGCCTTTCATAGGTTTTTCCTTAGCAGTATCAGGAATGATAATACCGGTTGCTGTTTTATCTTCAGCTGCAGATGCTTCTACCAACACTCGGTCGGCTAAAGGCTTAATGTTTACGTTTGACATATTTCCTCTTAGTTTAAATTAATTTTGATTTATATTTAAAATTTTTCCTCCATTCAGTCATAAACTGTGCCAAGGCTTAATAATGAAAAAAGTCAGACATTTTTTCAGTCTATTAGGGCGAAATTGTGATTTCTGCAATTTTGTAAATGACAAAATGACACTCTTTGTTTATTTTAAACAAAAAAAGCTGTCTCATTTACAAGACAGCTTCCCTTTTAATATTCTTTCTGATTATTTTTTCGCGCCTGCTGGAGGAGTGGTATAATCTTTAACTGGTTGTGCTTTTTCCCCTAAACGTTCGCGTAATTCTGTGTCAGTATCTTTAGCAACTATATGCTTTGGAAGAACCATTACAGAAAACAAACTCAAGGTAACCATAACAATTGCAAGTGTCCAGGTTGATTTCTCAAGTAAATCGGCTGTCTTTCTAACACCCATAATTTGGGTTGAAGAAGCAAAACCTGAAGCAAGTCCACCTCCTTTAGAATTCTGTACTAGTACTACTAACACCATTAATATGCAGGCGATTATGATTAAAACTAAGACTAAGAGGAATGTTCCCATTTTATTATCAGTATTTTATTGTTGAAAGTGTTGTTTACGAATTTTTTCAATTTGGTCTGCAAAGTAACTGCTTTTTTCCGGAATAATCAAACTTAATTTTTCAAAAATTTGAATTGCTTTTTTATAGTTGCCTTGTTTCAGATAAATTCTCGCTAAAGTTTCACTGGCCAAATCGTCGTGTTCTTTTATACTTTGCTGAGCAACATCAAGGGATGGAGCATTGTCGCTGAGTTTGCTAACGGATGGTTCGTTTTGAATAAAACGGTCTATAATTTCAGTTACTACCTTTGGATTTTTTTTAGAAAATTCATTTTCTGTGGCGTCAGAAGGGAAAATAAACTTATAGAGTCGATTTCTATCATTTGCATAACAAGAAACTTTTGGCAGTGTTTGTTCAAAAGTTTTTGGCTGAACAATAAGGCTGTTTTTCAGATACAACATTTGCAATAAGTTGCAGCATTCATATTCTTTTATTTTAGCCTTAATTTCTTTTAATGTATCTTCATTAAAAGCCTCCTTTTGATGAATCAGATTATAAAATTGATTTTTATCCATATTCTACCAATTTACAAGAGCTTTATTAAAAATATCCTCCACCAATTCCTCATTAATTTGTTTTATCAGATCAAGTTCAATGGCCGAAAGGTTCTTTGATGTTTCATAATCTCTATATCGCGAGAATGAGGACTCAAAACTTTGGCTTTCGGTAAATGAATTAGTGTACTTTACACTTACGCTTATCGTCAATCTGTTTAAAGCGGCGGTTTCGTTTGCCTGTATTGCCATTGGTTGAATACTGTAAGAGGTAATTTCACCTGTAAAGTCGAGATCTCCTGTCGAGTTAATCAAACTTAAGGTGGTTTGAGATTGGAGTTTATTTTTTAATGCTTCGGTCAACAATTGGCTTAGCATGGGCTGTTTAACAGCTGCATTATTCACAAAATAGCTAACCGAAACGGTTTTAGCTTGTGGTGGAATTGAAGCTCCGGTGAATGAGTATATCTTACACCCAGTCAGCATAAAAACAAAAGAGAGGAAAATCCCCGTTATAATTATATATCGATTGAATTGGGTCATCTATTAGTCTAAATTATAATCCTTTAATTTCCTAAACAAAGTTCGTTCCGATATTCCAAGTTCAAATGCAGCAAACTTACGTTTACCTTTATGCTTTTCGAGAGCTTTTAGTATCAGTTCCTTTTCCTTTTTTCCCAGAGATAATGACTCTTCAAGAATTTCGCTATCAGCAAAGGGTTCATTGTTGTCGTAGGATTGAGAAGGATGTAGTTCTATTTCCGGTTCGTTTTGTTTTTCAAGCTGATGATCGTTGTATATTTTATTAATCATAGGGCTCATATCAATATTATGAGGCATTTGGTTATCCTGCATAATATGCGCAATGATGGTCTTGAGCTCGTTGATGTCTTTTTTCATATCGAACAACAACTTATATAAAATATCCCGTTCCGACATATCGCCTTGTTTTTCTTTTCCAAAATTATAAAGCATAGGCAAATCGCTATGAGGCGAGGGCAAATACCTTCGTAATATTTCAGCGGTGATTAGGCGTTCTTTCTCAATTATTGAGATTTGTTCGGTAATATTTTTTAGTTGGCGTATATTTCCCTGCCAACGGAAATTGGTGAGCAATGCAGCTGCTTCATCGTTGAGTTGTAATGGAGGTATGTGGTATGATTCAGCAAAGTCAGCAGCAAACTTTCTGAAAAGCAAAACGATATCTTCCTTTCTATCCCTTAATGGGGGCACTTTTATAGGCACAGTACTTAAACGATAATATAAATCTTCGCGGAATTTGCCGTTCAGGATTGCCGTTTCCATGTCGAGATTTGTGGCCGCTACAACTCTAACTTTAGTTTTTATGGTCTTTGATGAGCCAACCCTCATAAATTCGCCGGCTTCAAGCACTCTCAGCAATCTAACCTGTGTTGATAAAGGAAGTTCGGCCACTTCATCTAAAAATATAGTTCCTCCATTGGCTTCTTCAAAATAACCTTTACGCGATTCATGAGCTCCCGTAAAGGAGCCTTTTTCGTGACCAAATAATTCCGAATCAATTGTTCCTTCAGGTATGGCACCACAATTCACGGCTATATAACTTCCATGTTTATAGGCGCTAAGTTGATGTATTATTTTCGGGAAATTTTCTTTCCCTGTACCACTTTCACCCGTGATGAGTACTGTAATATCAGTTGGAGCCACTTGTCGGGCGATGTCGATTGCCCTATTAAGTAAAGGTGAATTCCCTATGATGCCGAATCTTTGTTTAATTAATTGTATGTCCATTGGAATATTTACTTTGTCGACAAAGATAGAAATTCTTTTCTTTGCTTTAAAAGAAGAAGTTAATAAGGCATTATAATTGATGGTCTTTTTATGCTTTTCGCGAAGATTTTCATCGGTATAGTTTTATTTGATATTTATGCTTTCTCCCTATAATAGCAATACCATGATAGTGAGAATCATGTTTATCATAGATTTAAAATAATAATCTCTACTCAAAGATTATTTATAATTTTGGCTAAAATTAAATCCATAAAATGAAATCCTTATTCCTTATTATTTCTCTATCATTGAGTCTGACTTGCTTCTCTCAAAGCGCAAATCATTATAGTATTATCAATAAAATTCATTTACAAGGAGATGGTTCATGGGATTATTTATCAATTGATTCGAAAGATCGTTTATTTATATCTCATGGCAATATTGTGCAGATTGTTGACACTAAGGATGGGAGGCTTTTAGGAACAATTGAAAACCAGAATGGGGTTCATGGGATTGCGGTAGCTGAAAAGTTAAACAAAGGTTTTATTTCGAATGGAAAAGACTCTTCTGTAAGTGTTTTCGATTTGAAAACATTCCTGATTACTGAAAAAGTTAAAATGAGTGGGGCAAATCCCGATGCCATCCTTTTCGATTTGTATAGTAATAAAGTATTTGTTTTTAATGGCAAAAGCGCCAATGCTACTGTAATGGATGCCGTTACAAATAAAGTAATTGCCACCATCACCCTTGAGGGGAAACCTGAATTTGCAGTGAGTGATGGAAAGGGCAAAGTATACGTCAACATTGAAGATAAATCAATGCTTACGTGCATTAACACTAAGAATTTAAAGATTGAAGCGTCCTGGCCTATTGCCCCCGGAGAGGAAGCAAGTGGTTTGGCTGCCGATTTTAAAAACCAAAAGCTCTTTATTGTTTGTGATAATATGAAAATGATAGTATTTGACTTAATCAGCGGGAAAGTGTCCGATAGCCTAACCATTGGAAGCAGAACCGATGGAGCAGCTTTTGACACAGGACTGAATAGAGCCTTTAGCTCAAATGGAGATGGAACCCTTACTGTTGTTGAAAAGGCAGGAAATAAATATGTCGTTTTAGAATCGATTCCTACACAAATAGGGGCGCGCACTATCTGTGTAGATTCAAAAAGCCATCATCTCTTTTTACCCACGGCCGAGTTTGAGCCCATCGCCAATGGCGAAAAAAGACCCAAAATTAAGCCGGGGACATTTGTTATTTTAGAAATTGCACCCAAATAATTTCTCAATACCATTCGTTATCATTAAAAGGGAGTCCTATTTTCAATAAAATATTTTCCATCTATGTATAAAAAGTTTTTGGCGCTTTGTTACTTTACTATATTTTCCGTTTTCTGCACCTATTCGCAAACAAGTTTAGACACAAATAGAAAGAATGCGGTGAGAACCTTTATCGATTGCAGCGATTGTGACATAGAGTTTTTCAAAAAAGAAATGAATTGGATAAACTATGTGAGGGATGTGAAAGAAGCTGATGTTTATGTCTTGGTTTCAGTTCGCAATAATGGAGGAGGGGGGAAAGAATTCACCCTTACCTTTCAGGGACAGAAGAAGTTCGCAGGCATAAACGATTCGTTAATCATCAACACTTCGTCTAACACCACTTCTGACGAAGAGAGAACTCAGCTAATTAAATTTGTGGAATTGGAAATGTTGAGATATATTGCAAAGACTCCTGATGCCAAAAACTTCAGCATTTCTTACGATGGAAATTTGTCGGAAAAAACCCCTGATGGTGATGCTTGGAGAAGTTGGGTGATGAATATCAATTTTAATGGGTGGTTCTCGGGGGAAGAATCATATCATACCACTTCGCTTTCAACAAATCTTTCAGCAATTAAGACCACTCCTGAATGGAAAGTGGAGTTTTATTTTAACTATAATTATGGCGAAAGTTCTTTTCAGCTCGATACCCATAAGTATGTTACTATAAATCGGTCGATGTATTTCGAAAACTTTTTAGCTAAGAGCCTTAGCGAGCATTGGTCGGTGGGCAACAGGATGACCATCACTCAATCGACTTATAACAATTTGGATTTCAATGCCGCTTTCCTTCCGGCTATCGAATATAATATTTTTCCCTATTCTAAATCCACCCGCAAGCAATTCCGTTTAAATTACAGTGCAGGCGTTTCCTATCGCTTATATACCGATACCACCATTTTCGATAAAATTGAGGAATATTTGTGGGTCGAAAAGTTTAATATGGCTTTTGCAATGATTGAAAAATGGGGCTCTATCAATTCTAGTTTAAGTTGGTCGAATTTCTTTTACGACTTCAAGAAATATAGTTTAAGCATATATTCGGAGCTTAATATCAGAATAATTAAAGGGCTTTCGTTTCAGCTTTCGGGCAATTTATCTTTTATTCATGACTTAAGAGGTTTGCCAAAGTTTGAGGCTTCTACTGAAGATATTTTACTAAGACAGCGTCAGTTAGATACTCAATATTCATATTGGGCAAGCATAGGTTTGACTTATAGCTTTGGCTCAATCTATAATAATGTGGTGAATCCGCGTTTTGGGAATTGAAAAAATAATAAATCCCTATAGGAATACGCTGTCTCCCCCAGGCATCATAACTTACATCAGATGCTATTGTCTCATCCTCTTTTACAAGTAAATTAATGGAGCCCAAATTATCCGCACTTGCATAATACATTGTTCTGCTAATCCCTTTTTTTCTAATATAGCAGCCAAGCCATCGGGTGCAAAGATATAATGAATTTTGAGTGTTATATTTTTTTATAGATATTAAGGGCAGATTCAACTCGCAAATGCAATATTTCATGCCACTAAAGTAATAAATACTTGAATTGGTGCTGTGAACTTAAGTTATTTTCTTGGTCTAATATCTATTTTTTCTTGTCTTCCCTGTATAAACCTATTATTGCAATATTTGAATTCGCTTTTTTTAGGAATGTATTGTCTTATTAATTTAT
>CAIXTV010000273.1 GCA_903922465.1 uncultured bacterium | reverse complement strand
CTTCCCGAAGCGTCGAAACCACTTCCCAAAGCATCGACTGCTCTTCCCAAAGCATCGACTGCTCTTCCCAAAGCGTCGAACACACTTCTCCAGAGCTCAACGCCACTTCTCCAGAGCTCAACGCCACTTCTCCAGAGTTCAACGCCTCTTCTCCAGAGTTCAAAGTCTCAAAAACTAAATATCAAGCGATTACGGTGATAGGCATTGCAATTACTCCATTCCCTAATTCCTTTCCCAGTTGTCCCAATTGTCCTTAATGTCCCCATTTCATTCCTAAAACAAACCCCTCATGGCACTTGGATCTTGCCAAAAAGTCTATTAATCTAGACATTCCTATTTATTCACTAAGGTCATAATTAGAGCCAAACCTAACAGGTTTTTGAAACCTGCTAGGTTTTCCTAATAAAATAAAATTCCAAAATGCTAAAAGCCTAATAGCTCCAACCATCTAAACCCCATAGCCAAATCTCATCCTTATGTCAAGGCGGCTTAAATTCTTAATCTCAAATTTATCCATTTCTTTTTTTTTTAAAGAAAAAAGATACATTTGCAAAAAAATACACTATGAAAAAACTCCTTCGCTTTCCCATCATCTTAACTTTTGTGCTCGTTTTGAGCTTTGTTTATTCTTGTAAAAAAGACAGTTCTGAACCCGATCCTTTACCCGTTCCAACTGAACGCGAACGTATTATAAATTTATACAATGCCAATTATTTAGGCTCAGTAGTAACTGATCCTGGTTGGTCAGGCAATTTAGGCAGCTGCCTAGCTGGTTCCGTTTCGGCCGATGCTCAGGCAAAAACCTTACTTCGTATTAAATACTATCGCGAAATGGCTTCTCTGCCTACCGATATTTCTTTCGACCCAAGCAATGATGCTAAATGTCAGCAAGCAGCACTTATGATGCATGCCAACAATTCGCTAAGCCACACCCCACCTACGTCATGGACTTGCTACACTGCTGACGGAAACACCGCAGCTGGTAGTTCTAACATTGCACTCGGTATGCACACAAGTGGTGCCATTTCGGGCTTTATTGATGACTTTGGCACTGGCAACGAAGTGGTGGGTCACCGCCGCTGGCTGTTATATTCAAAAGCAAGAGTGCTTGGACATGGTTCCACATCCAATGCATCTGCTATCTGGGTGTTTGGAAACAGCGCCAATACCCCTCTCTTTACTCCCGAATTTATTGCTTGGCCTCCAAAAGGTTATGTGCCTGCTCCCGTTGTGTATGGTCGTTGGTCATTTGGCATTCCCGGTGCTAGCTTTGCATCTGCAACTGTGAGCATGAAAGATCCAAACAACGCCGCAATGACGGTAAGTGTTATCTCAAACAATGCAAACGGCTACGGCGACAATACCATCGTTTGGGTACCCACTGGCGTAAACACCACTAGCACTGCCGATCTTACCTACCATGTTACCATTTCAAACGTAATGCTTAGTGGGGTAGCCAAAAACTATACTTACGACGTCACCGTCATTAAACCCTAATTTTAAGACTTTCGAAATTTCATATTTCATTAATGATATTTTTTATTTACTAATTCGAATTGATTCAATACAAATAGCAAATGACGATATTATTTTGCCCGTTGAATTGGGGTCTTGGGCATGCAACTCGTTGCGTGCCCTTGTTACATTACTATGCTTCAAAAGGCTTTAAGGTAATAATAGCCGCCAATGGCACAGCTTATCGTTATTTTAGATCCGACTTTCCTGAGTTTGAACTCATTTATTTGAGAGGTTTCAACCTGAAATATCCCAATCAAGGGACTCTGCCTTTAAAATGGATTTTTGGGATGCTGCCTGGCTTTGGGTTTAGCATATTGCGCGAACATGCTGCGCTTAAAAGAATTGTGAATAAACATAAAATCGATGTGGTGATCTCCGATAACCGTTATGGTGCATGGAATAAAAAAACGCATAATGTGATTCTAACGCATCAGTTGGAAATTATAAGTCCTGTGCGAAACGCTCTAGCTAATGCCTTTTTGCTTTGGACAACTCGAAAACTCTTGAGTCGTTTCGACCAATGCTGGATACCCGATTACGAAGGCGAAAACAACCTGAGCGGCTTTCTTTCGCATGTTGCAAAAACTCCGGAAACCACAAAATTTATAGGTCCCTTAAGTCGGTTTTCCTTGCCCGGCGAGGATTTGCCATTTGAATCTTATGATTTGCTTTTTATCCTCTCTGGCCCCGAACCTCAACGCACTTTATTCGAAAATCTCATCCTTAGGCAGGTTTGGAACAGCAATTGGAAGACTTTAATCGTTAGAGGTCTGCCGGGGAACACCGATAATAAGTTGCCTCCCTCACATATAACTATGCTTGCTCACCTCGATACCGACCATCTAAGGGCTGCAATACGCAATTCTGCTCTATTGGTATGCCGTTCGGGATATTCGTCGGTGATGGACTTGATTACTTTGCAGAAGAAAGCCGTTTTGGTTCCCACTCCGGGGCAAACAGAACAAGAATATTTAGCAGAAAAACTTCATCACGAGGGTGTTTTTTATTCTCAATCGCAAAATTCTTTCTCAATTGATGATGCAATGAAGTATGCCATCGATTTTCCACTGCTTGACTTTCCCGAAACCATGGGGCTATGTTATGATATGGAATTTAGAAGAGCTTAGGTGCTTTTTTAAACCCAATTTAGCAAACAAAGTATTACGTATTCTGCGATTTCGGGGCTTTATCATTATTGAGAAGTTAATCGAAGGCAACTAGGAGGGATAATTAATTCAATAAAAATACTTAAAAAAGACTTTAATTTTATTCTTTTTATTGATATTTGCATTCTTTATTAGAAATCTCATGTTTAGTTTTATAGAATCGGCATTTTTACGTAAGTTTATCAAGTTCGGAGTAGTTGGGCTTTCCGGAGTTGTGGTTGATTTCAGCTTCACTTATGTTTCTAAGGAATGGCTGAAGATACAGAAGTATGTTGCGAATGCAATTGGCTTCACCATTGCGGCTTCTACCAACTATTTCCTGAATAGGTGGTGGACATTTCGAAGTCATAACCCCGAAATTGGACTTGAGTACGGAAAATTCATTGCTATATCCCTCATCGGACTCGTAATAAACACCTTTATTCTGTGGATATTGGTCAGCAAAATGAAAAGAAACTTCTATTTATCTAAATTGTTCGCCATAGGTGCTGTCACCATCTGGAACTTTTTTATGAATATGATATTTACTTTTCGATAGTCCTAATACGACTTCGACATGTTTTCTGGAATGCTTATAATGTAGTCGGCAAGTTTTACTTCGCTCGAATCAGGAACTAAATCGCCCTTCTTTTCAATAGTTGAGATGGTCAGGATTTTCAAATTCTTCTTATAATGTTTTAAATGCCAGATGATGCTTTCGAAATTATCCGAATGATAGGAACCATTTATGTGATAAAAAAGTTTTCCTTTCTTCCAAGCTTCAGCAATGGAGTTCGCCATAGTTGCATCTTTGAGCGCTTGTGCCTTAGCGGTATTCAGCGACGAATGTGTTGAGCCTGTCGCTGTTGCTGAGGTGTCCTTTTCCAGCATTTTTTTGTAGCAATCGAGCTCTGCGTCGAACTGAATTGGCATTGGAGCGAAATACGACTTTGCTTCTCTTGAAACAGAATCTAAAGCTTCGAATCCACTAGCGTTTACTTTCGATGCATAACGCCTTGGGACGTTTGTAGCTATGAATGGGATTTGATGATCGCGAGCATAGTTGAGCAGCGCTCTGTAATCGGACTTATAATTTTTCCAAAGTTTGGCTTCCGCCTCGAAACTGGAGGCCTTAATTTTCTTTTCTACGTATTCGTTTACGATTAACTGGTTGTCCGTTTCAAATATTTCCGATCCCATCATTAGGTCGGCCTTCTTGGCATCGAAAAGGCTGGTGGCCACTTCAAGTTCCAACCAATGACAAATAGGATTGTCGTGCAGCTCCCCGAAAAAGACCACATCGCAATTCAATGCGCTTTGTATCATTTCTTTATAGTCCACCTTTTTCCCTTCTTTGTCAAAGATTAAATAGGCGGGCTTATCGGTTTTAAACGAGAACGCAGCAATGAAAAAGATGAACAAGGTGGTTTTAATAAGAATTTGTTTCATTCGGCGAGGTTTTTATTGTTGAAAGAGAAGGGAAGCAGCGATGAAGCGTTTTCGAAAACCAAAATAGGGCCGGTTTCCCCAGCTATGATTATTGTAATATCTTGTTGATGAAGGTTTTCATACTCTGTCATCACCTGTCGGCAGGCTCCACAAGGACTTATAGGGTTTTCAATAACAAAGGCATCGGTGTGGGCCGTAATGGCAACTGCTTTAACTTTAATGCCCGGATATTGCGAAGAAGCGGCAAACAATGCAACTCTTTCTGCACACAATCCTAAGGGATATGCTGCATTTTCCTGATTGCTTCCCCCCACTATGATGCCGTTTTCAAGCAATACGGCAGCGCCTACATGAAATTGAGAATAAGGTGCATACGATGATGCAAGGCTTTTATGGGCTTGCTCCAAAAGATGACCCAATGTATCAGGCAATTCACTCGCTTGATGATATTGTAGATACGAAATTGAAAGATTATGTTTTTGCATATTCTGAAATAATAGTGTTACAAACTTACCTAAAATTTTTTAGATACAGGATGTTTCTGCTTAAAATTTATTTCTAAGCGATTTTATTTTGAAAAATGCTGAGAAGAAATGTCTTTTAAGCGCTTGGCTCCGAGTTAGTTTCGGGGCTTGCATACAACAAAAAGGCTATAAAGAAAGAAAAGAAGCTTACCCCTGCCTGCGTTTCTAAGGTATCGTCGGTCAACATCGAAACGAAGGAGATAACAAAGAAGATGAGGAATAAATAAGCATTGTATTTTTTACACGCCCAAGGAGGATAAAACAGCGCAACCAGAAACAATACAAACCCGAATATTCCAAAGCTTATAAATATGGATATGAACTGATTATGTGCCCTTAAACGAAGCTCAGGAAGCAATGGCGAGTTGGTTTCGGTGTAATATTGGTTAAATGCTTGTTGCAAATCTCCTGTCCCAGTCCCGAACAACCAATTCTTTTTTATGAGTTGCAGAGAAGCTTTCAGATATTCGTAACGCTGCATCATTGAACTCCCATTCGGATTGCCGCTTTTTTCGTATATTTTATATCCCCAAATAAACTCTTCGATTAGGCTTTGTATCCCTTTGTTTTGCATCTGATTCACAGTTGCATTTCCCTGCTTTATCGACTCAATTTCTTCCTTCGTAAGCATGTTCACTCCCTGTGCATCCTTTCGGTATCCCTTCGAATTCAAATAGCGGATAAGCGTAAACCTTATGTCTTGCCCATCAGCATCATTTCCCAAAAACGGAATATTACTACGTTTGTTCCAAGCTGCTTCAAGCTCGTCTGTAGCAAGGAAAAGGCCAACATATTTGCCGTTTTCTACTGGATAAACGCTTGTGTCGTGCAAATATGCATTTCCCAATGCTGTTGTTGGGTCTAATTTTCCGATATCTACGGTTTCAGCAGTCGAATAACTGGTATAAACTGAATGTAAAGTTAGATAAATTACAATTGGTAGCGCTACTGCCAAACTCAATAAGGATAGCCTTAGGTAAAATCGTTTTATTTTAAGAAAGAAATAGATTATACTAACAAACACACTGCTTCCCAGTGCAAAAAACCCAGTTGAAGAACGTAAAATCATTAAGTAAAACACAAACCAAACTATTGCAAATGCCATCAAAATTCTTAAAAAGAGCTTCAAATCTCTTACGAAAACAAAAAAATAGATTAGAATGAATATCGAAAAACAAACATTCAAACTAAATCGGATGTGTGAAATAAATGGAGTGATATGACGTGTATCTGTAATGCCTTTAAAGTAATAAAAATAGATACTTATCAAGGTTCCTGCAAATACTGCGAAAATATACAGCATTAAAACTGTATGAAATTGCTTTAAAGTGAACTTCGGATAAGAAGCAAACAATAACCCAAATAAGAGGGGTGTTTTAATTCGGATGTCATTCCAGGCATAATGGAAATCATCTGTGTACGCAAGCCCTATCAAATGCATCAATAGCACTAATGCGAATAGAATAGAGCTTTTGCTCTTCCAAATATTCCTGAATTTTGTTTTGAAATCCCTTTCCACAAACCACGCCCCCATTAAAGTGAGGCACGCAATACTTGTTGTTACCTTATTTAAAGGGATTGAGATTATCAAAAGCCCAACCATAAACAAATGTATCTTTCGATAAGGGATTTTGTCTAGTAGTTCGAGCATAAAAGGCTTTAAGTTTATGGTAGCAGGAGGTTACAACAACATTTAACTATTTGGCCTTTTCTTTTTTATAAGTACCATTTAAAATGGATTTATACAATTCATTATTGTTCAATATCTCTTTTGCTTTAATGATTTCCGGATCGTCTTTTAACGAGCTAATAATCTTTCCTTTTTGATAATAATATCTCCCGATGATCTCATCTTTAAGCATAAACTTGATTTCATCTTTAAACTTGATTAAATCTGCATTTTTATCGTGCTTAAGTTTTGTTTTTAAGTTATTATATTCGTTTTGGATGGCATCAAAATACTTTTCTTTCTCTGCTATTTCTTTAAGCTTTTCTAGATTTTTTTCTGTGTTAGTTGTGTAATCATATTCTTTGCTCTTAATGAAGTTTTGGAATTGATTCCAAATGTCTTCAGTGATTTCAAAACTTTCTGCAGAGGGAATACTTTTGTTTTGTCTGTAATAAATTGTAGCAAAGTCAAATACCAGAAATTTAGATATCAGGCTAAATGTTAGATTGCTATAAGTCGCTGGAGTTACAGCAATATCCGGATCAATTCCGCCCCCATCATAAACTACTCTTCCTATTTTAGTTTTAAATGCTTTTTTCAACGAATCAGGGAAATCATGTACTTCACCATCTGCATTCCGATGTGCATAATCAATTTCCTGAATACATCGTCCACTAGGGACATAATACTTCGCTATGGTAACCTTTAATTGAGTGTTATAGCTTAAAGGTAGAATGTTTTGAACCAATCCTTTCCCATATGATTTTTGCCCGATAATAACTCCTCTGTCTAAATCTTGAATTGCCCCTGATACAATTTCGGAGGCTGATGCACTTCCTTTATCAACTAATATTGCCAAAGGAATAGTTTCATCAACACCAGGGAAAACAGTTTTATGTTGAAAGTTACGTTCTTTAAATTTGCTTTTTGTACTCACTACCAACATATCCTGTGGAGTGAAAATGTTTACAATGTTCACTGCTTCCTGCAATAATCCGCCTCCATTTCCTCTCAAATCAATTATTATTCCTTTTAATGATGTGGATTTTTCTTTACATTTCAAAAAGGCATCTCTTACTTCTCTTCCAGCATTTTCAGTGAAACTATTTAGTTTAATATAACCAATTGAATTGTCAAGCAATCCTGAATAGGGAATATTCTCAAGTTTTACATTTTCTCTAACAATTGTTTTTTCAAAAGGTTTATTTTCGCCATCTCTTTCTATGAGAACAGTTATTGAAGTTCCAGGTTGTCCACGAAGAACAGAGCTAATATCATCAACAGATTTTCCTTTCGTTGAATTGCCATTTACTTCTAATATTTTATCCCCAGCTTTTAACCCTGACTTATCTGCAGGAAAACCCTCATAAGGATCTGAAATGATAACAAAATTATCTCTTTTCTGAATAAGTGCACCAACGCCTCCATATTGTCCTGTTGTCAATAGCTTATAGTCTTCAATTTTAGACTCGGGAATATAAACTGTGTATGGGTCCAAAGATTCTAGCATGGCATCAATACCTTTTTTCATTAAATCACCTGCATTTATTTCGTCAACATAGTTCATGTTAAGTTCTTTGTATAAAGTGGCGAAAATGTCCAGATTTTTAGAGATTTCAAAATCGTTGTCTGTGAAACTTAATGAAATAATTATGGTAATTATCAAAGCTGGGACTAAACTCAGTTTAATCCATTTCGATGGTTTATTAATTTTATTCATGATAAATGTTGTTTTAATTAATTAAGGTACGGGGTCATATCCACTCCCACCCCATGGATTACATGAAAATAATCTTTTCAAAGCTAACCATCCTCCTTTGAAAGGCCCGTACTTTTTAACAGCAAGAACTCCATATTCGGAACATGTGGGTGAATATCGACAAGCAGGCATAAGGTATGGAGAGATAGCTCCTTGATAGAAACGGAATAGAATAATTATAATTTTACCTAGAATTCTTTTCATATAACTCACATAAACGTTGTAAAGTTAATATTATTTTACCTTCAATCTTTTTGTAAGATAAAATATCATGTTCAGTATAATTAATCATTAAGGCAATCTGAGAATGATGAGCTTGCAATACTTCAATTAAGATATGCTTGTTTTTTCGATATGCTTCGCGCATCATGCGTTTGATGTAATTCCGTTTTGCTGCATGAGGGTGATACCTTTTCGAAACCACCAATAGTACTTGAATAGGAAATGCTTGCTGCAAATCAATTTTAGTATAGGCTACTTTTAATGGATACACGAAAAACTTTGAAACCTCGTGAGTAAATAAAAGTTGTATGGTTTTTCGGTGGCAGAGTCTTTCCCTTTTTTGGAAAGTGAACATAAGCATATGTGATAATTCTTTGCTGTTTTTTGTTTTAGAGTCTAATGATGAAGTTTTCTTGCCTTATCTAAAGAAGCTTTTCTTGATAAGCTATAGCATTGACCAATTAATGGTTAGCAATGTATACTTATTAGCTACTTCTTTTTTAAGATCTTTTCGAGATATTGTTCAATGGCAACACTCATTGCAGGAGCTGTTTTTGTAGGAGCCCCAATGTTTAATGTTAATCCAAATTCTTTAAGGGCTTTTGCTGTAATTGCTCCAAATGCAGCAATAATAGTTTCTCCCTGCACGAAATCAGGATAGTTATCGAAAAGAGAACGTATTCCGGCTGGACTAAATAATACCAACATCTGATATTTTGTTAAATCAATTTGTGTGAGATCAACCGATGTGGTTTTATATATAACAGCTCTAGTACAATGAATTTTGTTTTTATCAAGAAGTTTTGTTAAATCTTGCTTTTGCAAGTCTGAGCATGGAAGTATGATTTTACTGCTCTTGTGTTTCTTAATTACATCAACCAAGTCCTGATTGGTTTGTTTTCCGAAAAAGATTTTTCTTTTACGATATTGAATGTATTTCTGAAGGTATAAAGCGATAGCTTCAGAATTACAGAAATACTTCATAGTATCAGGGACTTCGAAGCGCATTTCTTTGCAAATGCGAAAGTAATGGTCTACAGCATTACGACTAGTAAAAATGACAGCATCAAATTCACTTAAATTGATTCTATCTTTTCTGAATTCTGGCGACTTTATTTCTTCAATTGAGAAAAATTTCAGAAAGTCAACGCTAAAGCTATATTTTCTGGCTAATTCAGTATAAGGCGATTTTTCTAAATCAGTAGGCTGGGGTTGTGAAACAAGTATATGTTTTATTTTCAAAGCTTTATGTTTTAGAAGTTATTTAATCAAGTTGATGTTATTGATGAAATATTTCACCACAATTATAATTGGTGCAATTTCGACTGTGCAAAAGTACAAAAAAATTTTAAAAATATTTGATGTTGGGTACCATATTATCATACCCTTAATGATTCTTAATGCGGTGAAGAAAATCACTATGCACCAGGTTAAGTATAATATTACATCTGAAAATGAGAAGCTTAATGTGAAAACAAGAGGTAAAATAATGAAACCAATATTAATTTCAATCAAGAAAGTATTTAGCCTATAATTGCGACTTGAAGTGAAAGTTTTAAAAACAAAAGAAAGGAAAATATTTATGATTGTTTTAACTAGAAAGAGAATTAAAATCAAAATAAATATTCCTAAAAATAATGTTATTGTTTGATTCAAAGTATTGTAGCTGGGTTCAAATAAAAAATAATATTTTAAGGAATGATAAACTAATAGAGAAAATGTGAGTAAATACAGAATGAAAAGTGGTATCGAAATTCGATCTTCCAAAATATTTCCTTCTCTTTCCATTTGATTATATGCTCTTGATGTAAAAACAGCATTTAGGAACAAATTTATTTTACGAAAAGAGAAATATCTTAGGCGAGCATACAAAATTAGCCCAATTAGCAGTAAAATAAAAAACCAATTAGAATAGTTTTCGGTTTTTTCTATTGGTTTTCCCACATTAATTCTTCTCGGTTGCTGAATTATTACCGAATGACTGTATTTTACAGGTTCGTTTCTAAATCTGATTGAATCGTTGAAAAGGGTATAAGTTTCTGTTGGTTTTGATTTAATGCTATCATTTCTTTTAAAAGGAATTGCCACAATTTCTTCATCAAAACCTTTCTTTATAAAAGGATTAGAATTGTTAATTAAGAGAAGTGTGCTATTCATGAAGGCAACATAGGTTTAAAGTGCAAAATTATTAAAATCAATTGAATCGAGTGAACCTTTTTGTATAAAAGGCGTTTGTATCAAAATAAATCAAATTAAATATCATGAAAACAAATCTTTTAATTTTCAGTATAATTCTATTTAGCATGAGTGCCTTTTCGCAACAAACAAAAACACTTTATGATTTTAAAGCCAAAACAATTGATGGTAAAGACTTCGATTTCAATACTCTGAAGGGCAAGAAAGTGATGATAGTGAATACAGCTTCTAAATGCGGATACACTCCTCAGTATAAACAGCTAGAAGAATTGTATCAGAAATATAACAGTAAAAATTTTATTATTATAGGATTTCCTGCAAATAATTTTTTAAGTCAAGAACCCGGAAGCGATGATGAGATTAAAGATTTTTGTATTAAAAATTACGGTGTTACTTTTCAAATGATGGGGAAAATATCGGTTAAAGGAAAAGAGATGCATTCTATTTATCAGTGGCTTACGAAGAAAGAACAGAATGGAGTGAAAGATGCACCTGTTAAATGGAACTTTCAAAAGTTCCTAATTGACGAGAACGGAAAATTTGTTGAAGTTTATTATTCAGCCGAAAGCCCTTTGTTGGATAAAATTGTGAATTGGATTGAGGGGAAATAAATCTATTTAGAAATAAGATTTATTTTGATTGGATAATTGCAAGTTTTCTAATATCCAAACAGAAATCCAATTTCCTTTTTGGTTAGTCGATATATAATAATAGGCTATTTGTGTAGAACGGCAATGAGGAGTATGTGATAGACAGTTAATATTAAGTAGATTCTAACTCATAACGCTTTAAATTATTCAATTTTTTTTATAAAACAGCGACGTCGCATAATAGGTTCGCTGGGATTGTAGTCTTCCCAAATCATCATCATTTTTCTATTTATTTCTAATACAGGATTGATTATTGTCTTTTTTACTCCGTTTTTAATATAATTGGTCATCAGGTCGTCGAAAATAAGAGCATTAATGCCTTTGTTTTGCATGTCGGGCCTAACGGCAATTAAATACATGTCAAGGACTTCAGAATTCTTGGTCGCTTTTAAAATATGCCACCAACCAAAGGGAAGTAATTTTCCTTTGGATTTTTGAACCCCTACAGAAAGTGAGGGCATAGTAATCCCAAAAGCTACTACTTCGTCTTTATCATTAAGAATAATTGAGACGAATTCGGGTTTAATGAAGCCAATGTATTGTTTTGTGAAAATTTTAATTTGCTTTTCAGTAAGGGGTGAAAAGCCATAAAGTTGACTGTAGCTTTGATTCAAAACATCAAAAACCTGAGGCCCATATTTGAGTAATTGTTTTGTTTTAGTAGCTTTTAGAGAGTGAACATTATATCTTTTAGCAATTAGTGCAGCAATTTTCTCAAGCTTGTCTGGTTTTTCATTAGGGATAATTAGTTCGAATTGTATCCAATCAACATCTTTGCTATAGCCAAGTTTTTCGAGAATCTCAGGGTAATATTCATAATTATAGTTAGTAGCATATGTGGCCACTACATCAAAGCCAAACACCAGCATTCCTTCTCTGTCTAAATCAGTGAAACCCAAAGGGCCATGAATCTCAGTACAGCCATTTTTATTTGCCCAAGTTTCAACTGTTTGGAGGAGAGCAGCTGCTACTTCAATATCGTTTACAAAATCAATCCAGCCAAAACGTACTTTTCGTTCGTTCCAATGTTTGTTAGCTTGGTGGTTAATAATTCCAGCAATTCTGCCAACAATTTCCCCATCTATATATGCCATCCAATACCTTGCTTCACAGAAATCGAAAGCAGGATTTTTTCTTTTGTTCAAAGTCGATCTGTCATCAATATCTAAAGTCGGGACCCAGTATTTGTTGTTTTTATAGAGAGAATAAGGGAAACGAATAAATTTATTTAGCTCGCTGTTTGTGCTAACTTCTTTTATTTCTACATTCATTGGACTAATTGTTATTAAGTATATGATTGAAGCAGTAAAGATACGAAAAATATTAAAGCTAATATTTAATTGGTTGAAATTACTTTAAATAATTCTTCGAATCAACAATTTTACTTATTTTTGATTTCGTTTTCAATTCATCTTTTACATTATCGTGTACTCATAAAACATTCTATTAAATGAAACTCAACACCCGCTGGATGCCATTATTAACCACTTCGTTTCTTGGTGTTTTTAATGAAAATTATTTTAAACTCCTTATTATCGGAATTGGAGTTAAATGGATGGTTGACGACCCCGGAAATCATTCACTTATTGTAGCAGTAGCTTCTGGATTGTTATTTGTTTCCTACATTTTCTTTTCTCCTTTAGCCGGAAGGCTGGCTAAAACTATGTATAAAAAAGACATTTTGAAATGGGCGGTCGTTATTCAATTCCCTGTTTATTTGTTGGGGTGTGTTGGTTTTTATTTAGAGAATATGCCCATTGTTTTGATCTGCATATTTCTTATTGGATTAATTAGCACCTTGTATGGTCCTGCTAAATATGGTTTAATCAGAGATATTGGAGGAAATGAAGGCATTTCGTTTGGAACAGGGACCCTCGAAATGCTTACTTTTTTCGGTAATATATTAGGCCCCATGTGTGGGTCGTTTATTGCTGATAATTATAATTTCTGGTTACTGTCAGGAATACTAATGAGTGTTTCTGTGTTGGGTTACTTTTTTGTAGTTCGGCTTAAAGTTAAAGAAACGGAACCTTTAAAAAATGTTACTGAAACCATTAACCCTTATAAGTTTATGATTCATTCCTACAAATGGGCAGGAACCTATACGGGGATGAATTTGATAGTTCTTGGTTTAAGTTTGTTCTGGACAATTGATGCCGTATTGCAGATGAATTTGTTTGTGCATTGCCCCGATGTGTTGAAAATGAGCAATACAGGAATGAGTATAGTGATGACCATAGCGCTTTTTGGAATTGGATTGGGCAGCTATTTGGCGGGAGTGATTTCAAAAGGGAAGGTTGAATTATTGTTAACCCCTATCGGTGGGATAGGAATGTCCATTTGCTTTTTAATTATGATCTTACTTAAACCAGCCGATGTTGTAGTGTTTTCGGCATTGACCTTTTTTATTGCCATGTTTAGCGGGATATTTATGGTGCCCCTGAGTTCTTACCTGCAAGCGAAGATAGAAGGGCGGAGGCAAAGCGATATGATTGCTTACTCCAATTTCACCACTTTTGTTCTGTTGTTTTCTGCATCGGTATTGTTCGGCATTATTTCCAATCAGTTGGGGAGCTATGCCGTTTTTATTTTCTTATTGATTGTGGTTGTTGCCATAAGCTTTGTTCTGATAAGGTTTGTTCCTGAAATAAGAAGTAGAATCAAAGAGGTTATCGGGATAAAATGAAAAGAAAGTTCACAAAAGCGATTTATAACTTTAATGAGAAAAAGATAAGATAACTGCTGACTCAGACACATTGCAAAGCAACTGCTTGAATTTGTTTTGCTTGTCAAATCCGAGTCAACAGCGTTTAAATAAATAGATTAAAAATCTATTTTGTAGTAAAATAAGGGTAAAAATCCCAACTGATATTCTTCGTGCAGGGGGTTAGCATTTGGGTCTTTCGGATCGGGGGCATAGATGAGGCCTAGCACATTTTTCGTTTGAAAGACATTCAGCAAATCAATCGCAAGTTCGTGAGTGAGTCTTTTGCCGTTTCTTTTAATTCCAATTTTAAGATCGAATCTAAAATATTCGGGAGTGTGTTCGGTGTTTCGCAATGAATCTATTTCAACAAGTTCGCCTGCAAGTTTTGAAGCTGCCTTATCGGCCGGTGTGTAGTATTTCCCTCCCGCAAGGGTTACCTTTGCTCCTGTTAGCAAAACCATCTTTTGTCCAAGCTTAAATTCTTTTCCAATTAAAAGATTCACTGCATATAGGCCATTGAAGTCGGTGTTTCTTTCGATGCCATCGCTTCCCTTATATCGCGATTGATAAAGTGATCCGGTGATCAAGAAGTAGTATGAATTGCTAAATGTTTTCTCTAAGGTAAGTTCAAGACCATAATTGTAGGCTGTTCCTTGGTTGGTTAGCGAATCGGGGAAGAAACGCGAGAAACTTGCTCCCTGATTTACAAGAGAAAAGGAAGTAGGATGCACATCGACAGGAATATTATCTAAATACTGATAATAGACTTCACTCTTTATGCGTATGCTTTTCCCAACAGCGGCTTCGTAACCTAGCACAAGGTGTTGAGCATGGGTGAAGTCGAGGTCTTTGTTGTACATCGTTACATCGCCATAGGAATTTTTCTTTTGCTGAAAGTAAATGTAGGAAGGTTGCATTTGACTGTGCATTCCGTAGCCTAGGCTGAGGGTTTGATTTTTGAGAAAATCCCATCTAATTCCGGCTCGTGGTTCTATTGAGTAGTTGTTGTTGAGTGTCAGGTATTGAGCATGAAGCCCTAAGCTGAAAACCAAATTGTCGCTTTGCTTATATTTCCATTGCATGAAGGGTTGCAAAAGATAGGACTCTCCCGCATAGTGGCTGAGCATTACCCAAGTGCTGGTTGATTCAATCAAACTGCTATCCACCATGTTGAAGTATAATTGCTCGGCAATGATGCCAGTTTTCAGAGAAAGACGGGTGCTGAATTTTTTAGTCAGGGCCGAATTGAGGGTGATTTTCCGGCTATCGTAATTGTAATCCATTTTCTTAAAGAGGGTATCGACAAGATAGGGTGCGACCGTATCGCGATAAAAGATATTATCGCTTGACCAAGCCCGTGAGCCATAGATGGCCAGGGTAGTGCGCAGAAAGCAAGTTGAATTAAAGGTTTTCGAATGGCTTATTCCAACAACCCCCATTGAGGAGCCAAATAGTTGGTCGCGGTTGTTATCTCCATACAAATCGACATCGTCGGCCGATTTATCGCTCATCATCATGTTTATCTTGCTTGTCCCGCCAAGGCCGAAAATCGAAAGGACTGCCCCTTTCTTCAGGGGGAAGTTTAATTTAAAGGACGCATCCTGATAATTCGGAACCGCATCGGTGCCTATCTTTATGTTTAATGCGCTGATGATTTTCAAGGTTGAGTAACGGTACGTTATTAAGTACGATGAGCCTGCCTTTTTGCTTATGGGGCCTTCGGCGGCTACTTCGGTGCCCAGAAACCCTAGCTGAGCAGTGAACTCATGTTTCTCGTTGTTCCCGTTTCGTATTCTAATATCAAAGACCCCCGAGTTGGCGTTGCCATATTCGGCTGGGAAGGCACCCGTAAAGAAGTCGGAATTCCCAAAAACCTTGTTGTTGAGTATGCTCAGTGCGCTGCCTGTTGTGCCGGGTATGGCAAAATGATTTGGATTGGGGATGTCGACCCCTTCGATTCGCCAGAGAAGACCCATGGGCGAGTTGCCACGAATTACCACATCGTTGCGCGAATCGTCGGCCCCCTGAACGCCTGCGAAGTTAGATACCATGCGAGCGGGGTCGCTGCGGCTGCCCGAGTAACGGTCTGTTTCTTCAATTGAGAAGGTGCTGGCACTCACCACAGCCATTTCGTTGATGACTTCGGAACCTTTTTTCGAGACAATTTCGGCTGTTTTGAGGTCGTAGACTTTTTCTTCCATAGCGATATTCAACACCACTTCTTTTCCGGCATCCACTATGATGTTGCTCAGAAGCACATCGTTATAGCCTATGAATTTCACAAGGATGGTGTGGCGGCCAACGGGCACTTTCTCTATCCTAAATTTTCCATTGACGTCGGTGCTTGCGTTAAGTCGTTTGGTCGAATCGTCTTTAACCACCAAAATAACTCCAGGCAGGGAGCTTTCGCTTTGTTTGTCTACTACTTTTCCGCGTATGGTTTGCACCGGCTTTTGCGAGAATAGGAAGCCATTGTATAAGAGGAATAAAATCAGTAAGGTTTTTTTCATAGTTGTATTATTATTAAGTTTTCAAAAGTCTGGGTTTTCAGTTCCTCCCCGTTTTACTGGTTTTTGCAAGTCTTCACGTAAAAAGATTAGCGCATTTTGAGGTTTTTGGAAAGGCTTAATTATTTGAATTCGGCGGTCATTCCACTCCAATACATATTGTCGGTGTTGGCGCCTGAAAGCATAAAGCCATTCAGATAGAAGGTGTGAACTCCGGCATTGACGCTAAATACCCTCTGAACCCTAAACGAGAATGAAGAAGCGAAAAATGTTTGGGCAGTGTAGGGGATGGTCCAAAACGTATTCCAATAATTACTTCCTACATCAGTTGCATCGGTGCCAATACAAAGGCGAAGGAAATCGTCAATTCCGGCTGTGTGGTCGAGGTTTACCATGACGCTGGCATCAACCACAACTACGCCCGCGAATGGAGCAAAGATGGTGATAGAGCTGTAGTTCTGACATGAAGTGCTTAGCGTTAGAGTGTTGCCCGAAGCCGCATAGACAAAGTTGCTGGGTTTATCCCAAGCTAATATACCTGATCCGTAATTATAGAGGACAGTGCCAGCAGTGCCTTCGTTTTCGGGCAAAACATAATTGATGTTGGCTGTTTGAGTGGTGGTGCTAAAACTGCTGTAGAATCCCGTGGGGGCATCGAGGGCTAGTTTTCCTTTAAAGTAGCCGGCAAATTCAGTTGACGAGGCGTTTTGATAACCTAATGCACCCCATCCTGAACCTCCACTATTATAATTAACACTGCCAAACACTCCTGCCGAAGGGCCTCCCGCATCATCATATCGGCTTCCGAATACTCCATAGTGATGTTGAATTCCATTTGAAACATAGCCCACAATTCCGTTCATTGAGGAATCCCTTATGTTGGAAGTGCCGAAAATTGAGGAGGTGTTATAACCGTAGACGCCCGGAGTTCCAAATCCTTGACCCCCATTAAAGCCATAAACCCCTGCGTTGCCGATTGAAAGTCCCCCATTAAAACCATAAACCCCTGCACTTCCGCTTGATGACCCATAATTATATCCAATTACTCCACAACTACCGGTCCCTAGTGCACCATAATGATTTGCATCGAACTGCCCAAATGCGCCAACATTTGAACCCCCAAGATAGCCATATCTTGTTGGTGTTGATTGGAATTCTCCGTAAATTCCATAGGTAGATCCCGAGCCAAATGCCCCATAATTACCTCCAGAGCCGTAGTAGGAATAAGTTGTGCTTAAGAAGTTATAAGCGTCTTTGCTGTTGACGGTTCCATTTGTGAAATTTGTTACTGAGCTGGTGGAGGTTGATGCAACTGAAAGCAAGCTGCCATATCCTGTATTATCATAAATGCGAAAGTTACTGGCATTGTTGGGCGTTATATAGGCAGATGAATCGGACCAAAGCTTCCAATTGGAAGTATAATGCTGCCCATCGAGTAAGTCGGCGTTCAGGTTGGTGTTGAGGGTTGAGGAGTTGAGTGTAAATGGAGCAGTTCCTGTTGCGAGAGTGGATTTGAATTGTCCGCTCGATTGAATATTCCCCGTCACATCGAGGGCTTGTGAGGGAGCGGCGGTGCCTATGCCAATGGCCGAGCCACTGTTGAGCAGAAAGCTATTGGCGGCCCAGTTTGTTCCATCGTGGCGCAAGGTTTGGCCAATTGTTCCTGAAACAATGGTTCCGGTGGCTCCCGTGGCGCCATTGCTTCCGGTGGCTCCTGTTTTACCGCTTAGTCCCATGGTGCCGGCTATGCCACTTGCACCACTTGCTCCGGTATTCCCCGCAAGCCCTGCAACTCCGGTGTTTCCGGTGTTTCCTTGCGCCCCAGGGGTTCCGTTGGCGGCAAATAGGGCATAGGGCACGCTGAGCAGTTGGCTGACCCCTGTTATGCTGTAGTTTGTGCCTCCAACGGGGTCGGTTTCGGTTTTAATAAAATAGGGGCCGTTTGCCCAATTGATGGTGGCAAAGTTTCCGGTGAGGGCTAATCCGCTTCCGATTTCAATGCTAACCAGACCATTGGCATTTGTTTGCGGGTTGGGATTATAGATTTCTTTGAAGACCTCGGTTCCGCTTGCCGAACCTTGTAAGAGGCTTACCCTCATGCCAATGGCGTGATTGGTGACAAGTATGTTGCCTGCATCGCGAATTACTGCTTGATAACTCATCTTCTGTGGCGATTGCGCCCTCACAGAAAGTGTAATTAGCAAGAAAACGAAAATGAATAATGAGTTTTTCATGAGCTTAGTATTTAATGATTTTAAACGTTTTCAATTCTCTTTTCCCTTGAATCACTTTCAGAAAATAAGTTGCAGCAGCCAGGTTTTTCGTATTGATGTGGCTTAGGTTTTTTTGGATAGGTATAATTTCTAAAAGTTTTCCGTTGAGGTCGTAAAGAGACGCAACGAATTGCGTCTCTAATTCCCCTTCTATGTTAAGTATCAGATAGTCACTTGTTGGGTTTGGATAAACCGAACACGAAAGGCTAATGCTTTCGATGTCTTCCATCCCAACACTAAAAATTTCGTAGGCTAGTTGCACGCCTTGCATAACAGAGCCATTAGGCCCGGTTTGAAGGGTGTAGACCATCTGCCCAATCGAATAACTTGACGTACCCCCCCCGCCCGAAGCGTTTCCGCCTGCAGCATCAAGGGTTTCTTGCGCTTCAACTCTTGTGAGGCTTATGATTAATAAGATTAAAACACCTAATTTTACTTTTCTGTTTTTCATTTCTTCCTCCTTTTATTTAAGTTGAAGTTTCATTAAAAGAACCTATTTATTTCGAGCGCTTCCAGCCCTCAGCCGCCCCAATTTGCTAGCAAATTACGGCGCTATACACTATGCTGTAAGAAAAAGGTTTCTTGGTCTTCTTCGATATATAAACAGCAATATAGAACTCGGTTTTGCCTTTATTGGTGCTATTGGCAAAAGTGTTTACGTATTTAGCTTTGTCGGCTTCGCCCAGATAGCCTCCGCCATTGGCGATTAGTTGAGGCAAATCGGCAGGTTGGGTTCCACCGGTTTGCCCATAAACATCAATTCTTAAAATGCTTGGAGGCAAGGCTTTCTTTAGCAAAACGCTATCCACAAAGTGCAGCGTATGCCTGCCTGGGACATTGGTTTCGATTTTTGTAACTAATGGAGCTACTTCTGGTGAAGGAGGATCGCTTGGATTATCTCCTTTAACATAGAAACCTAATAAACTCACCTGACTCTTGCTAGTCACTGCTTCTTGAATTTGAGGTGCCCATTTTTTTGTCATATATCCCGTTACCTCCTTCCTGATTGCATTGATTTCGGAAGTTTTTGTCTTTGCTTCAAGCAATAAACTATCGCGTTCCGAAATTTTTGTTTCCATGTCTTCAATTTTACCGCTTACCGTTGCAGCGCTTGGGCTGAGTTCTTCAACGATATCTGGGTATTCAGTTTGTGCATTTGATTTCTTTTTAACGTCTTTAATGAAATCTGACTCTGTTAATTCGCTTACTTTAGCTACTACTTCAATGTTTTCCATGTTTTTGATTAATTTAAATGAATATTTATTTGTTAGATTGAAATTTTTAGATTTAGCTTACCAAAACTCCTCCTGGTTTATCGTTTCCGGACGTTCGGATGCTCCACTCCAAGACTCGGATGCTCCACTCCAAGACTCGGATGCTCCACTCCAAGGCTCGGATGCTCCATTCCAAGACTCGGATGCTCCATTCCAAGACTCGGATGCTCCACTCCAAGACTCGGATGCCACACACCAAGACTCGGATGCCACACACCAAGACTCGGATGCCACACACCAAGACTCGGTTGCTCCAACCAAGGATAGAGAAATTGCCTTACAGCCTTGCTTTACGGTGTCCGTAAACTGATTTATGGGGCTCAAGTTTAGATGATTAGCAAAAGCGCACCGGCTGCAAGGCTTGATAGATTCCTCGGCAGGGCAATTAGCAATGCTCATGTTTTCGAAAGATGTGTGAAGGGGAAAATAGAAGTGCCTCCTGCTATTATTGATGCAATGTAATGGAGGGGCATTGAAATTCCCTATCTCTTTAGAAAAAGAAATTTCAGATAATAAAAAAGTAATATGAGCACTCGTTAATCCCATTTGAATTCAAGTTAAACCGAAAAACGAGGTAAAAATACGGTTTAAATCCTAATCTATAAACTATATGCCACAATAAAAGATGTAATATTTTGTTAAATAATTTTCCTTCGTTTTAGGCCACTATACTCCCTATGCTGAAATGCCCGAAAATATTGGATTCTTAGCAATAATACGATTTCAGAAAAGGGCTGAAGTGCTGAGGGGCAAAACTTAAAACGACCATCAAAGAGTGAGCGTCAGGCATAAGTTTATCGAATAAATCGAAAGAAAAAACGTCTAAGAAAGCAAATCGCAAATGGCAAACGACGCAAAAACGATGCTGGCAATGCCGTTAAAGAGGAAAAAAACCTGATTTACTTTCGATAAATCCTTAGAACTAACTTTGGTGTGCTGAAGCATGATGAGAACCGAAAAAACCGTTGTTCCTATAAAATAGATGCTTCCCATGTGGGCTACCCCCCCCGCGAAAACGAAAAATAATATAGAAACGGTGTGCAAAACTACCGAAAATAGCAGTGCTTTGCGGGTTCCCAACCATGCGGGTATCGAATAGAGGCGGTTCTCTTTGTCGAAATCTTCGTCCTGCAAGGCGTAAATAATGTCGAAACCGCTCACCCAACACAACACTCCTAAAGAAAACAACACAGGGGCCATTTCGAACTTGCCCGTAACGGCCAAATAGGCTCCAATAGGGGCTAAAGCCAGGCCCAAACCCAAAATCAAATGGCAAAACCAAGTGAATCGCTTGGTGAAACTATAACCCAAAATCACGGCCAAAGCCACAGGCGAAAGATAAAAGCATAAACTGTTGATGAAATAGGTCGACACGATGAAAATCAGCGAATTAATGATTAAAAACCAAACAGCCGCCCTCAGCTTAACCACTTCTGAAGGTATTTCGCGAGAAGCTGTGCGTGGGTTCAGTTTGTCGATATTCCGGTCGCTGATGCGGTTGAACGACATGGCCACGTTGCGGGCCGAAACCATGCAAAGCAGCACTAATAATAGGGATTGTATGGAAAAACTCCCCCCCGAATCGCGCAAACCCAACACAAAACCCACCAAGGCAAAGGGCATGGCAAATATGGTATGTGAAAACTTAACCAGGTTAGAGAAATCAATTATTTTTTTTGTCAGATAATTAGACATAGATTTTACTTTATTAAATGTTTTAAGCTTGTGTTGCTAATGTATTGTTGTTTGAAAAATGAAGCGCGCCCCCCAAAAGGGTGCTTTTTCCCCATCCGAAAGGCTTTTCAGGCATCGCTTTTCGAATTTTGGGCTTGGGTCATGCGTGTTTTTTACGGTCTTTTTGCGGAATATTAGTTATTAAGATTAATTTTGAGGCTTACAAAAATAAGACATTCCACTTAGCATGCGAGTTTATTTTTTCAGATTCATACATTTTATTCGCCATTGTGCTGTTTCTCAAACGGCTTTTAATATACATTCGCCCTTTGTTTGGGATTTTTATAATCAGCTTCTGCGGAAGCGATTTGTCGTCACAAAACAGGCTCTAATCGAGCGACAACGAGAGGCTTACCTCCTTGATAAGGCCGAAATCACTCACTTCGACAAGGGTGCAGGCGCCTCTACTTCAAATCAAAAGCCGTTGCGAATTTCCTCAATCGCAAAAACATCGCTGAAATCTCCAAAACAAGCCACTTTCCTCTATAAACTGGCAAACTATTATCATTGCCGAAACATCATCGAATTGGGCACATCACTTGGAATTAGCAGCATGTATTTGGCCTTAGCTTCAACCACTTCCAGCGTTTATAGCCTCGAAGCCTCACCCGAAATCCTCCAAAAAGCCAAATCGGCTGCAGCAAAATGCAACATTTCGAACATCCAATTCATCGAAGGCAATTTCGACCAAACTTTAGCCCCCCTTCTTCAAAATATTTCAACTTTCGATATGGCTTTTGTCGATGGAAATCATACTTACGAAGCCACTCTTCGCTATTTTCACCTGATGAAAAAGCATGTAAACAACCAAAGTATGATTATTTTCGACGATATTTATTGGTCGAAAGGCATGCTACAAGCCTGGAACGAAATCATCAAAGACGAAGAAATTAGCCTTAGTTTCGATTTATATTTCATGGGAATTCTTTTTTTTCGAAAAGAAAATAAGAAGCAACATTTCTCGTTTCGAATTTAATCGTAAATTTGTCAGAACAAAATAAAGTCATGTCACAGGAAATCATACAGCTCAAAAACTTAATAAAATATTATAAGGTAGGCAACGAAGTAGTTAAAGCTTTGCAGGGAATAAACCTTAAGATATTTAAGAACGAATACGTTGCCCTGATGGGACCATCGGGTTCTGGCAAATCCACTTTGATGAACCTTATCGGCTGCCTCGACACTCCAACGGGAGGGCAATACATCCTCAACGATAAGGATGTGAGTAAGTTAGACGACAACAACCTGGCCGAAATCAGAAATAAAGAGATTGGCTTTGTTTTTCAAACCTTTAACCTGCTTCCACGTTCCACCGCCCTCGAAAACGTGATGCTTCCTATGGTCTATTCGGGTTACAACAAAGCCGAGCGCACCAAAAGAGCCAGCGAAGTGCTTGATAGTGTGAATTTAACCGACAGGATAACTCATAAACCTAACGAACTTTCGGGAGGCCAACGCCAAAGGGTAGCCATAGCAAGAGCCTTGGTGAATAAACCTTCTATAATATTGGCCGATGAACCCACCGGAAACCTCGATTCGAAAACCTCGGTCGAAATCATGGGCCTCTTCGAAGAAATTCACCGCCTCGGCAATACCATTATTATTGTTACTCACGAAGAAGATATTGCCCGCCATGCCCACCGCATCATCCGACTGAAAGATGGTTGGGTAGAAGTGGACGAACTCAACAAAAACATACGCAACATGAAGTATTATCAATCGGAGGCAAGCGTATAATTCACTCTCATAATGAACAAAGACTGGAAAATATATACCAAAACAGGCGATAAAGGCGAAACCTCCCTCATCGGAGGTCAAAGAGTGCCCAAATATCACGACAGAATTGAAGCCTATGGCACCCTCGATGAACTTAACTCTTTCGTTGGTCTGCTCCGGGACTCCATACTGGATGAAGGCCTGAAAGAAAAACTCTTTTTAATTCAAAACCACCTGTTTGTAGCCGAGTCCATACTTGCAAAAGGGGAGGGAGATGTTAGCCGAAGCTTGCCATCGCTCTCCGAAGCAGAGGTTCTTTTTCTCGAATCCGAAATCGATAAGATGAACGAAAGCTTGCCAGCACTCGCTAACTTTCTGCTGCCAGGCGGCCACATCGTAGTCTCCTACAGTCACGTCGCCCGCTGCATCTGCCGCCGTGCCGAACGAATTATTATTAAGGTTTCCGAAAGCTATCAGGTCCCCGAACTTCTAATACAATACCTGAATCGCTTATCCGATTACTTTTTTGTGCTTGCCCGTAAGCTATCTCAAGACCTGAACGTCCCAGAAGTTATCTGGAAGGCTGACAAATAAAGGGGTGGAAAAACAAAAAGAGATTTTTTCTACATTTGAGCGTTGAATAGTTAAAAAGATCTCTAAAAAAGTCATATATTTGCAAACTTATTTTTCATCTGCAACTAGCATTGCAAAGAATTAAATATCAACATAATATTAAGAAATGAACATTACTCTCCAAACCAAAGAAGAACTTACAGGCATCATTAAAATTGAAGTCGGCCCAAGCGATTATCAAGGAAAAGTAGAAAAGATTTTAAAAGAACAACAAAAGAAGGCAATTGTTCCGGGTTTTCGTCCTGGGAAAGTTCCTTTAGGTATGATTTCAAAATTGTATGGGAAATCAATTAAAGTTGATGAAGTATATAAAATCATCGAGAATTCGCTGAACTCATATATGGAGGATAACTTAATAGATATAGTTGGTCAGCCAATGCCTTATCATGAAGATGAAAAGGGTATAGATTTCGAAAATCAAGAGAATTTTGAGTTTTCATACGAAATTGGGATGCGCCCTCCATTCGAATTACTATTGGATAAAAGCGTTGTTGTCGAATTACCTGAAATAGTAATGGAAGATAACCTTATCGATAAGTATATTCATGACATAACACTTCGTAATGGACATTTACATGCTCATGAACAAGCCGGTGAAGGAGATATGATAATTGGAGAAACTTATGAATTAGATGCAGAAGGTCAGCCTCTAACCGATGGGATTAAACATGAGGCCTATATGATGATGAGTTTTTTAAATGAAAATGGTTTAAAACTCTTTATCGGAGCAAAGAAAGGCGATGAAATTCTTTATAACCCTTCTGCTTGTGTTAAATCTAAAGAAAATATTGCCATCCTATTGAAAATTGAGCATCCCAAAGCCGAAGCTTTAACTTCTGACTATATGTTTATGGTCACTGGGGTCAATCACATGCATCCTGCTGAATTAAACGTAGAGCTTTTCGCTAAGCTATACCCCGATGATAACATCCAAACCCTCGAAGAGTTTCGTAAAAAGGTGGGCAAAGAAGCTTCAATGAACTATAGTGGCGACTGCGAAATACAATTCTACTATAATGCTCAGAAAAAACTTGTTAGTATGACCAACTTGCCTTTGCCTGAAGATTTTCTAAGACGCTTTTTGCTTGCAAGCAACGAAAACAAATTAACCGTAGCTCAATTAGACAAAGATTTTTCGGCTTATCTCTTCTCATTCCGTTGGCAATTGATTGAACAAAAAATTGTGAGAGATTATCAAATCGAAGTGAGTAGTAAAGAAGTAAGAGATTTCATGAAATACAGTTACCTTTTACCTTACTTCTCAGGTCAGGAAATAACTCCAGATTTGGAAAATAATATCGACGGTATGGTTGAGTCCATGTTGCATAAAAAAGAAGATGCCAAGAAAATATATGATAAAATATTTGATCAAAAACTTATTGAACTAATGCATTCTATTCTAACTGTAGAAACCAAAACATACAGTTATGAAGAGTTTGTTGAACTAATATCAAAAAACAATTATAATTAATATGGAAAATGAATTTAGAAAGTATGCCACACGTCATATTGGCATCAGTAGTTTAAATTACGAAAGATACACCTCACAAGCAAAAAGCTATATTTCACCAACAATTATCGAAGAACGACAGTTGAACATCGCCACTATGGATGTGTTCTCGCGTTTGATGATGGATCGCATTATCTTTTTGGGCGTTCCCATCGATGATTATGTTGCAAACATCATTCAGGCACAGCTTCTTTTCCTTGAATCAGTGGATCCTAAAAAAGATATTCAAATCTATTTAAATACTCCCGGAGGATCAGTTTATGCAGGATTGGGGATTTACGACACGATTCAGTATATTACACCTGATGTGGCTACAATTTGCACTGGCATTGCTGCTTCGATGGGTGCAGTATTATTGTGCGCCGGAACCACAGGGAAACGTACTGCCCTTAAACATTCACGCATTCTCATTCATCAACCAATGGGTGGTGCTGAAGGTCAGGCTTCTGATATTGAAATAACCGCACGTGAAATTCAAAAGTTAAAGAAAGAGTTGTATGAAATAATTGCCACTCATTCAAATCAGACTTATAAGAAGATATGGGCCGATGCTGATCGCGATTATTGGATGACTGCCGATGAAGCTAAAGAGTATGGAATGATAGACGAAGTGCTTCATAGAGGAAAAACCAACGGACATGGCAAAAAATAAAAATAATTGTTCCTTCTGCGGTAAATCGAACGATGAGGTCGACATGCTGATTTCAGGCATGGATGCTCAGATTTGTGATGCTTGCCTCGAACAGGCTAAGATTATTTTAGAAAGCAACTCTTTGCATAAGAAGAAATCCCCTGCCTCTCAAAAGCAACCCGATAAACTTCCAAAGCCTCTCGAGATTAAAGAATTTCTTGATCAATACGTAATTGGTCAAGATGAAGCAAAGAGGGTGATTTCTGTTGCCGTTTACAATCATTATAAGCGCATAGCCCAGCCTTTTAATCCGAAAGATGCAAGTGATGTTGAAATTGAAAAATCGAATATCATTTTAGCCGGAGAAACCGGTACAGGGAAAACTTTATTGGCTCGAACTATTGCCCGCATCCTTCATGTGCCTTTCTGCATTGCTGATGCAACCGTGCTTACCGAAGCAGGTTATGTTGGAGAAGATGTTGAAAACGTGCTTACCCGCTTACTTCAGGCTGCTGATTATAATGTTGAATTGGCAGAAAAAGGCATCGTTTTTATAGATGAATTAGATAAAATTGCTCGCAAAAGTGATAACCCTTCAATAACTCGTGACGTTTCAGGAGAAGGTGTGCAGCAAGCATTGTTGAAATTGTTAGAAGGCTCAGTTGTAAGTGTCCCCCCTCAAGGAGGAAGGAAGCATCCTGAGCAACGTATGATACAAGTAAATACTCAAAATATACTTTTTATAACAGGTGGGGCATTCGATGGAATTGAGAAAAAGATTGCATCAAGGATTAATGCGCATGTGTTAGGCTTTAAAAAGGATGGAGAAGTTGAAAACGTGGACAAAAACAACCTTTTACAGTACATTGCTCCTCAAGATTTGAAGAGTTATGGATTAATCCCCGAATTGGTAGGTCGTCTTCCAGTTTTAACTTATCTTGAACCTCTCGATAAAGAAGCTTTGAAGCTCATACTCACTGAACCTAAAAACGCATTGGTCAAACAGTTTGTTAAGCTTTTTGATATTGATGGAATTAAGTTGTCTTTTGAAGAAGCTGCTTTAGATTATATGGTCGAAAAAGCCATTGAGTTTAAACTGGGCGCACGTGGTTTACGTTCAATCATTGAGGCGATACTCACCGATTCGATGTTTGAAATGCCTTCTGATACTTCTAAGAAGAAAAAAGAATTGCTTATTACGGCTCAATTTGCTGAAAGAAAACTCAGCAAAACTAAGTTAGCCCGATTGAAAGCTGCCTAAGGGTATAGGAGGCTATTATTATGACTAAAAATAAGACCGTACTTCTAAATTCTTTCCGGGATGTGTTTTGCGCTCAGCTTGCCAAAGCATTATTAGAATCCGAAGATATTCCATCTATTATTTCAAATGAGAATTTCACCCAGCTTAAACCCATGTTTAGCAAATCTATTGGTGGGGTTCAGTTGTTTGTGTTTGAAGAAGACTTCGAAAGAGCTAATGAAATATTGGAAGCCGAGCCTCTTGACCTTGATGAAAACGAAGAAGCAGATCTTAGTTAATAATATAGCTGTTTTATTCTTCTCTTATAAATTTTCCCTTCCCAACTATTCCGTTGTCGTTTATCAATTGGAAGAAATACATTCCGCTTTTCATTGCAGAATTATCTAGAAGTAATGTATTGCTTCTTATTCCTTCTATTTTCTGAACAACCTGACCTTTAACATCGTAAATGATGATGGTATGATTCTTCATTTCGGCATTATTGAAACGAAAGTTGATGCTGTTTTTTGAAGGATTAGGAAAAACTTCTACGCCAGTAGTTTCAGGTTGAGCATTGGCTATTCCAGCTAATAAATATTTTATCCTAAAAGTAATATTGTAGCTAATTGGACCATACATATCGTTAGCAATATCCACTTCGATGTGGAGAAAAGTTTTTCCGTCGAAATGTTCGATAGCATGAATCACCATATTATAAGGGCCTGATGAATCGATTACTGAAAAGTTAGTTAGATTGCCACAATAGGAGGGTAGTTCGACAGGGATGTAGATTCGGGTGTTGTTGAAATGAAATTTATCCCAAACGGGCCAAAAGCCATCGGGTTTGTTAAAGCTTACATGAATGTCGAGAGTGGTAGCATTTACAGGCGTTATGGTGGCTTTTGTAATGTTTAAGGAGTCGGAATGATTGTTTTGATAAGGATTGAAGAGAGGATCGCCAAAATAGATGCGATTGGCTTTTCCTCCCAACATATAACAAGCCCCCGACCAGGTAGCAGGATTGAAAGTCCCGGAAGTTAATACATCACATCCTGAGCCCGAACTTCCTTGAGTAAACAATTTTAAATTAGGTGCATTTCCCAGAAATCCCATTACCACACCATCGTTCGATCGCTTGTGAATATCGCCTAAAGGTTCGTGGTAAAGAAAAGCATTATACACATCTTCACCCTGATCGTTTGCGTTGTTGGCTCCACAAGGTGCAAAGTAGGCTGTAATGCCTGTTTTGAGAATTGAAAGTGCAAAGCTGAAGGTGTCACTCATGGTGTAGAATTCGGTGAGGCCTTGAGTGTCACCAAAAGTAGCGGCAATATCGCCTTCAACCATCACAGTTTTGGTTTCTCCTGAATGGCAAGCCCCATTGAAAGCCACAGCGGGATAAAGATTGAGAGTTGCCATATCATAACTCGTGAGGCCAGCACGAGCATAGGCAGGGTTTTCAATCTTAGTTGAATCATAGTTCCAAATAGGGGGGGTAGGATTGGTATTACCTCCATTAAACAACCAAAGCATATGAGGGTCGCCGTTATAACCAATATCCAACAATTTATTATTCATCATATAAGTGGTATTTGCCATAAAAAAGTCGTGACCGGTGTTGGTGTCGTTGGTCTCAAGATAAATACTATTTGCTACGGGAGGGTTGAGGTAAGCCATATAGCCGTTGGCCCCAGGATAAACAAAGTTAAGTGAGGAAGCAGCATAGCCGCCTACTCTCAAAGGATAATCCTTAATATTATTAACTTCAGCATTGATGATTTTATTTACGAAATTGAGTGCATCCTGGGCCGTGGCTCCTGTAATATACCCATAAGAGAAATCGCTAAAAGGGTCGCTATCAAGCTGAGTGCTCATCATGAGAAACTGACGGATAAAGTTAATATACAGTTCGGTTGGCTTTATTACCACAGCCACATAACGGGGGGCAATACCTACCAAGGGTGCTAATAGTCCGAATACATTATTTGCATTAAACTGCACTACTTGTGCATGACGGTAGTCGCGCAAGACTCTTACGGGCTGATACCATGCATCGGTGGTGTCGGTGATGGTAGTAACAATAACATAGGGCGATGTTTGTGCATTTGTTTTACTAATAGAAATCAGAATGCAACATAAGGTCAAAAGAATAATTGTTTTTTTCATGACTTGTTTATTGATACTACAAAGGTAATAAAATGTTCAATATGAAAAGACTATTAGGCTGCTGGGCTTTTAGTCTTTTAGACATTTAGGGGTTTAGACGTTTAGTTGTTTAGATGTTTAGTTGTTTAGGGGAGACCCAAGACCCAAATTTCAAATCCCAAGACTCAAGAGGGGAAACAGCTAATTTGAAACGTCATTGCGAGGAACTGACCTGCCCATTAGGCAGGGAAGGACGAAGCAATCTCAAGACCAAAAGCTTTTTAGACGTTAAGTTGTTTAGGCTTTTAGGAAGAAGAAGACCCAAGGGGGCGTTTAGGCTATTAGACTATTAGGCTTTTAGCTTTTTGGAATTTTATTTAATTGGGAAACCTACCAGATTTTTATAACCTGTTAGGTTTTAGTTCTAATTACATCAGTAGGGAATTGATAGGGAAACATACCCTTATAGACTACTTGGGAAAAGACCCAAGACCCAAATTTCAAATTCCAAGACCCAAGAGGGGAAACAGCTAATTTGAAACGTCATTGCGAGGAACTGACCTGCCTAACAGGCAGGGAAGGACGAAGCAATCTCAAGACCAAAAGCTGTTTAGCTGTTTAGTAGTTTAGACATTTAGGAAGAAAATGACCCAAGACCCAAGGAGGTGTTTAGACTATTAGACCTTTAGTCTTTTAGCTTTTTGGAATTTTATTTAATTGGGAAACCTACCAGATTTTTATAACCTGTTAGGTTTTAGTTCTAATTATGTCCTTAGTGAATATATAGGGTCGTATAGATTAATAGACTTTTTGGCAAGACCCAAATTTCAAATTCCAAGACTCAAGGGGGGGGGAGAACGCTAATGACGCTGATTTTTATGATAATGGATGATTTGTTTTTGAGAAGAATTGTTGAAATTTGGTTCGATATGCAGGATGCCTGCATGGGAAAGCGTAGCAGGATGATGCGCTTAACTAGAGGGAAATGTCAATTTAAGTCAAAAACCCCAAAACGTTTACTCCTACCTTTGAACCTGAAGGTGCTTCCGATTCAAGGGGTATTATTTCCGTCTCATCCGAAACAGTTCAAGGTTCAAGGGGTATTATTTCCGTCT
>CAIXTV010000272.1 GCA_903922465.1 uncultured bacterium | reverse complement strand
CGGTCTCACCGGGAGAAAGACCCGGAACGGTGCGCGTATTTCAACATCGAAGCACCCTTGACGCAAATCAGAGGACTTCCTTCCAAGGCCGTTTTCCCGCAGGTACCTTTGCGAAAAATTGATGTAACGTGCGCAGGGGCGATTAGCACCGCTCTCCCCAACCGGCCTTGAGGATTGGGGGTAAAAAAGGTAAGGTGTTAACGAAATCTGGATTAGCGTATTTTTTTCTTGCTGCTGTTATAGTCTTTTTATGAATTTAAAAATTCATACTCATAAACCTTGGGTTCTATTTTTTTAGCCAGGGCTTTTAATTTTTCACGCAGATCAGAAATTAATTTCGAATAATGCTCATCAGCACTTTTGTTGTTCATTTTACCTTTGTCGTTTCTACCTTGAAAGTGTTCTCTAATATCATGTAATGAAGCATTTACATTACAATTTTGTTGAATATGATAATATTTCCACAATTCTCTACCTGCATCAAAAACAGCAGTAGCTGCTTCTGAAAAGTCTAATGGGATGATCCTCGTTTGCTGTTTTGTAAACAAATCAGACTTTTCTTCTTGTTTGAGCTTCCCTTTGATGTAGTTGCTCATAAAATTGCTCTCAAACTTCTCTCTGGAATTTATCTCTAGTTCAGAAAACGGAATCCAATGATTAATTCCTTGTTCTGATTGTATGTTATTGTAGAATAAAGTATATGTCAAGCAATCGTTTTGGAATTCCAGATCATTTTCCCAATTACAATTAGGAAATAGAAACTGGTCACGGTCATTGAGCCAAGTGGCATCAATGCATTTGCGGGTGGCTAGATAAATCGAAACAGGAATTAAATTGGTGCTATTAATCCAAATCCCTCTTGGGTTTGGTAACTGTTCCTTTCTGTTTAAAATATAAACGATATTGTTGTGTTGAAAATCATTTCCATTTATACCATCCATAAAACCGATAGCATTTTCAGGACTCGTTTTATAAATAGAAATCCATTTATTAATATAGTTCTCTTTAATCTGCGAATGAAATGTTTTGTAACCTATAAATTGACTGTTTTCATCAAATACTTCAGTCTCTATTTTATCAAATTTATCATTAACACCGGTATTCCAAATCTTGAATCCGATAGGGAATTTCCCTTTTACATTATCAAAGGTGTCGGCAGGAACGACAAAACATTTTTCCAATTTTGCCTTAAAGGAACGTCTGAAATTATCAAAAGCCGACCCTTGCAGAGTTTTCAACTTTGAAAACTCTGCAAGGGTACAGCCCTGTATTTCGGAATAAATTCTGATAATGAATTGAGCATACAGCTCACGACCAGCAGTACCCAAAATAGACATGTATTTTGTATGAGTCTTTGTAAGATTTACACCTGCTTTTCCTTTAATATCCTTACTTGAAACTTCGGCATAAGGAGGATTAATGTAAATGACCAATTTGTTTCTCTTTTGTGGGTCATTGATAATATCTTGCAATCCTTTAGGTAGTTTGCTAAACTCATCATTCAAAAAATCGAATTGAAACACATGGTCATGAAGTAAATTCGCTCCATCGCCTTTAATAGAATTTTTATTCATTGTTTCAATTCGTTCATTCATAACATCAACATCTTGTTTATCAAGTGTCGATGCCCAAATATTATATTTGTTGGTTAATCCTGCCAGAAGGTTTCCTGTTCCTGCTGCACAATCCCAAATGTTATATTCATCTTGCCAATCTTCACCAAGTACCTCTGCAATGTATTTTTGCGAAAGTTCAACCCAAACTTGTGGAGTAAAGAAACTTCCTTTTCGTTCCCTGACATCTTGGGGTACAAGTAGATCTCTGCGTTCTACGATATAATCCCAATATTCCTCTTTTGGTGGTCTTTCGTATTTGTTCCAAAATTGTGTATATGCTTTTTGGTTGTCTGCAAAATCAACAGAGCTGGAAGTAAACGCTCCATATTCATCTTTATGCCTATTTAACTCATACCTGGTTACTTTCAGCACAACATAAAGACTTTCTTTCAATGAGACGTTCTCACTTGAAAGTAAATCGGCCAGGTAAAAATCCCCATCAATAATTCCGTTTTTCTTAGCAATATCCCAATTTACCGCAATTGTAGGCTTTACAACAGATAACCACTTGTTGTAAATAACCATGAAATTATTCTTATCAATTTTAATCTTGGAAGTTTTGGATTTGCCTAATACAAAATTGCTTATTATGAATGTTTCTATTTCTTTATCGTCCTTATCAAAATGAAAAAGCAAAGAGTTCCTTTCAATTATTTGAGTTACTTTTTCTAAAACGAAACCAAATTCTTTAGTTTGGTAATTGGAAGGCGTTACATGCCAGTTAAAATCGTTGATATAAAAAATATCATGAATATCATTATAGGCGATAAAAGCAATACTCATTGCATCAAAAGAACCAAGGAAAGCTGGTGGCAGGTATTTGTCAAATGTTCTTGCTTTCCCAATAGTAAGTATTAGCTGAACAATTGATTTGTAAATATCTGATTTCCCTTTTTTAGCCTCAGCCCATAGCAACGATTCTGTTTCAAAAAGGGATTCCTTTTTCTTATTTGGTGCCGGTAGGGTTACACAAAAATCAATATTCCCGATAATTCTTGTACAGTCAAATACTCCAAAATAGTCTTGTGCCACTTTGTTTTTTAACTCTTCCTCTCGTATATTAAAATAAGTCATATTATTTCTTAAAATTTCTACAACATTTACATGCTACAACTAATTGGTATTTTCTTTAATGCGTACTAAAGCATATTTTAAAATCGACTGGATAACCAATTACATCAAAGAATCCGGCTTTTCTATCGCTAAACAAATGTAAAAAACCTTTTGGATAAATCAATTCCCAAAACGCAAAGGTAAATGGCTCATTAAATGGAATTATTTTATATTTTTGAAATCAATACCGGTCGGAGAGATAATAAGCGCACGTAACTGCACAACGATGCCCTGAAGACTAAGGCGGCGGTAGAAAAATAAGTCCGTGGGTGCCTTAACCCTGGCCGGTATTTTTATTTCTAAAGCCGGTCGGGAGACACTAAGATCCACTGGTGACCCAGTTGGGCAATCCCAAGACCAAGGCGGCGGCATATCTAAGTCCGTGGGTGCCTTAACCCTGACCGGTTTTTGAATGAATCTAGGCTTAAACCCTCATTTTATGTTGGAAACTTGTTTAGCCTGAATAATTCATAAACTCAAAATTCGTATAAAAAACCTTACCATGTGAGACGAAGATGACAAAAAATGTCAGCTCTTGATCAATTTTTAGGG
>CAIXTV010000271.1 GCA_903922465.1 uncultured bacterium | reverse complement strand
TATTATTACTGTAAAAAATGAAAAAGGAGTTGTTGGGGTGACGAAAATGACGAAATGCAATTAATAATAAATAGCAAGTTCTGAAGTTTGGCATTGTTTCAACTCAGTCTAAACAATCTTTATAGTATTGGGTAGATGCAGTAATAGCTATAATCTAATGAAATTATTCTTTGGGAAATGATTATCAGATTAGGCAAAGCCTTATAAGATAAAAACAACTTAGGCTGGAGCCTAAGCCAAACAAAGGGTTCAATTAGTAAATGCAATAACTTTCTTATCTTTGCAACATGACTTTGGGACTAAATATCATACATCAAGATTACTTTGACGACTACAACTCTCTCTTAAAGGTTGATGTTGAATCTGCATTAGCGACTCTGAAAAACAAACCGAAAAGCATTGAAGATTTTAAGTTCTACCTTGCTAATTCTGCCGTACATTCGTCGAACATTGAAGGCAATAGTGTGAGTTTTGATACTTATTTGAAGTCAAACGAATTCAATCTGCATCTGATAACAAGGGAAATAAAAGAAATTGAAGAATTGATTGCTGCATACCAATTTGCGAGAGAGAATGATTTAACGCTCGATAACATTTTGAAAGCACATGAAATCATAACCCAATCTATTCTTATCAAAAAAGAAAGAGGCAAAATCAGAAAAGTAAAAGTGGGTGTAAGAAGTGAAGGAAGACCTATCTATTTAGCCGTTGAGCCTGAGTTTATAAAACAAGAGTTGGATAAGCTTTTCGCAGATATTACTCTATTGCTTAACGCTACATTGACAACTGCGGAAATATTCTATTTTGCAGCCTATATTCATTTGGTGTTTGTAAATATTCATCCTTTTGTTGATGGGAATGGAAGAGTTACACGACTTATTGAAAAATGGTTCTTAGCGAAGATGCTTGGAGAAAGTGCCTGGTGCATTACTTCTGAGAAAAACTATTGGGATAACAGACCGACTTATTATAAAAACTTACAGATAGGAGTAAACTACTATGAAGTGAAATACGAAAAGAGTATTCCTTTTTTGTTGATGCTTCCGAACTCTTTAAAAACATTGTTTGATCCTATTTAAGGCTGAAGGAAGAAGACCCAGTTTGCTTGAGGCTGAGGTGCGGTTAAGATTCCAACCTCAAGTTTAGTATAACTTTACAGGCTTATTTATATGAAACAATACAGACACTGAAATAGATCTGGAAGAAATTAAAATATTTCGTAATTTTGTAGCTTAAATAATACATCAGATGAAAATAAAAGTGTTGATTCATAAAGATGAAAAGAGTGGATTTTGGGCAGAGGTGCCTTCTTTACCCGGCTGTTATACTCAAGCAGAGACCATGGATGAATTATTGCCCAATTTATATGAGGCAGTAGAAGGCTATTTAAAAGTGAAGGAAGATGAAATGATAAATTCTGAAGAAACACAATTGAGTATTACAGATGAATCTTTCGAAGTCTTAGAAATAGTTGTTTGATGAAAACCATTAGTGGGAAACGATTGTGTAAAATCCTCGAATCTAAAGGCTGGTTGCTTAAGCGTGTAAATGGAAGCCATTATATTTATAGCAAATCAGGACATGATGAACTCCTTGTGATTCCAGTTCATAAAAATGAAGATTTAAAATTAGGCTTACTAAAAAGTGTAATGAGAATTGCAGATATTCAAGAAAATGAATTATAGACTCCGTTTAGGAAGAGTGAATTGAAGACCCAAGACCCAAATTCCAAATTAAAAGGAGGAACATCCTATGGGAAATGATAACAGTAAGAGATATATGAGAACTTTTTCCTTTGAAATATTAGTGCAGAAGAAACCACTCGCGACTTAAATCCTTGGATCTTGGGATTTTAAATTTGAGACTTGGGGCTTTCTATTGGATAAAACCATCGGTTCTTTTTTGAATTGTATAAAAGGACTTAAAGTCGAAATATCAAACCAACCTTAAGTAAGACTTTCTTCTTATGTTAAATCAAATTTGATGTTATCTTTTATCTAGCTTATCATGTTTAGATGAGCATAACAGCGACTTACTTTAAGCCATTCAATCTTATTAAATCCAATTCTTCGCCCGAAAACACTCCTGCTTTATACAAATTCACATACTCTTGGCTAACCGATTGATCGAATATCATAATGTCATCAGAGTTTATGGTGATTGAGATGCCTTTATCAGCTAATATTCTAGCCTGATGCATCTCCATTTTTTCCACCCTTCCCAAGCGCACATTACTTGTAGGGCAAACATTCAACTGAATATTGTTTCGTTGCAGCCAAGTCATTACTTCCTTAGATTGAACTGCTGTAATACCATGTTGCACTTCTTGCAATTGCAAAGCCTCAACAGTTTTACGAATGGATTCAGCCCCCAGAAACTCTCCACAATGGGCTTTTCTCTTGATATTATGATTTTCCGCAAAGCGATAAATGTCTTTAAACTTCATGAAATCGTTCTCTGCTTCCACACCATAAAGATCGATAGCCTTAAAATATCCACTTTCTAAACAAGGCATTACTTTGCTTTCGATAAGATCGGCTTTCATGGCTCTATTGATGCCTAATTCAGGCAAATAATGAATTTCCTTACCCTCCGAGTGATAAATGCCTTCGATAGTTTGAATAAACTCATCAATATTGACAAACATAGTTGCAAAAAAGCAATCGATACTCATGCCAACAGTATTAACCCCATCGTCAAAAGCTTGTTCAAAAGCAGCTTGTATGGAGTATTCAAACCCAGCTCGGTTGAGTAGGGTAGGAGCAAGGACTTCAGTTAAATAGATGTCCATCTCTTCCAAGGCTGACATCTTTTCAGGAGGCTTGGGCAAGGACTTCCCGCACCATGACTCAAAAGCAGAAAGTCGGCTGCCTAAGCTTGCATGATTATGCAAATCGCTCTTAGGGAAGGTTTTTATAAGCTCTAAGTCATTACTTAATAGGGCTTGACTAAATGGATTCATTTTACAATTGGATGTTTTGCATTAGCATTAAATTCCAAAATCCAAATTATAAGATTCAATAATCCAGCTTTGTGACTAAGATTTAGAAATGGTATTGGGGTCTCTTTTCTTTGAATTTGGATCTTGGGATTTTGGATTAGAGACTTATACTATGCCTCTTTGTTTTTTTAAATCGGTAAAAGCACTATTAAGCTGTTGAAACTTCTCTTTAGCAGCATGTTGTACATCGGTACCCAAATGGCTTACTTTGTCAGGATGATACTTCACAGCCATTCTACGATATGCTTTTTTGATTTCATCATTTGACGCGTCAGGGGATACTTCTAATATCTTATAAGCATTGTCAATATCGGGAACAAACATGGCTTTTATGGAGGTGTAATCTGCAAGTCGAATGCCCAGCAAATTTGCAATAGTTTGAATAACATCAAGTTCGCTCTGATGAAATTGATTGTCTGCGGCTGATAAGCCAAACAGATAATGCAATAACTGTAGCCTCGATGAATACTCCATATGTTGCTTTATCTGAAGGCAAACATCATTAAGGGGAATGTCTTGTTTAAGGATTTCGCGTAAGATTTTCATCTTCTCATTTGCCTGATCTTCCCCAAAACTCTGTATGAAGAAACGCTTCACGAAATCCAATTCCGATTTCATTACTTTTCCGTCGGCTTTCATAATAGCGGCCGAAAGTACGAGCAAACTCACCGAAAAATCGCCAGAAGTGGTTGATACACTTTGAGATGTTGAAATGGTAGTTCCATCTAACATCGAACCAAAAACAAAACCGAGTATGCCTCCAATGGGGCCACCAAAAGCCCAACCTAAGCTACCCCCTATCCACTTTGCAAAACCTGCCATAAATGTAATGTGCTTTTAATTATTGAATGTTTTTATTGAGGGGTAATCCATATTCTTCAACCATCTTGATGTTCATGCTTTCTAGGCGGTCTAAAACAGGATTATAGATTTCAGGTAATACAGGGCGAAAGACACCTTTGAGGTTGATTTTACCTTCGAGTATCATTTCTGCGGCAATAGCAGCAGGCAAAGCCACTGTTCGGGCAATAGATGTGTCGGTGGAAGGTGAGCCAAAATCGAGCATACTCGAATGAATCACTTCATTTTTTCCATCAGGATATTCTGCTAAGAAAGTATGGCGCATTACTATCATGTCGCGCTCTGTTTCACCTAAATTCATTTTCGAAATCATAAGATCGGAAGTTACTTCGAAAGTTGAATCTACTCTGCGATTCATTTGTGTTTCGTCAAATAAACCTAACCAAGCAATTGCTTGTAAGGCAGGTGTGTCTTTTTCGATAACTAAGTAAGCGGCAGTCTTCTCTAGAATGTTGTCGGATGTTTCTTCGCCAATTTGTTTAGCCATTAGGTCAGCATAAGTCATGTCTTTCATGTCGATAGTTTCGATTGAAAAGAGTTTTAGCTGTTTCATCATGTCAATAGCATCGCACCAACCTTTAAAACGGAAGGTTCCTCTGAAAATGGTTTCAACTCCCTTAAGTCCATAAATATCAATATATGAAATAGAATCGCGGTTAGGATAGAATTCCAAATCACCAACCTCGGGGAAGCTTAATTTGCGTGGATTCTTAAATAAATCCTGTGTAGGAACTTCGACAACTTGACCTTTGTGCAGATAAGAAGCATCATTATTTCCTGCTAAAACAACCCCTTTAGGGCTCCATGAGAATTTATACTTCAAGGGATTGTTTGCACATTCAGGTGCAGGTAAAGCCCCACATATCGACCAGAATTCTTTAACTCTTCCATCTTGATTATGTATGTTGTCAATGATTCGCATAGCCGACATATGGTCGATGCCAGGATCTAAGCCAATTTCATTTAAAATGATAATTCCTGCTCTTTTAGCTTTGTTATGTAATGCTTGCATTTCAGGTTTCACATAGGAAGTGGTAACCATGTTCTTCTTGCGTTTAATAGCATACTCTGCAACGGTAACATGATAAGTGTATGGAAGCAAACTCACCACCAGGTCGTGAGATTTTATCATTTCATCTAGTTTCACTAATTCCTCAACCGACCAATTAACATTGGTTCCGTTAGGATGTCCTCCTATCATTGATAATCCCCTCTCAGGGGTGTTTGAAGCAATGGTGATTTTATATCCTTTACTAAGGAAATACTGAACCATTGGGTTAGCTACTAATCCGGCTCCGAGAATAAGTACTTTTTTCATTTGTAAGTTTATTAGTTTTTAAAGTTAAAGTGTGGTTGGATATTTAATATAAACAGTTTTTTAGCGGTATTTAATCGTAAATTGCTAATGAGTTTTTTTGAGTTTTTCTTGCAAAAATAATAATTTAAGTCTTATACTGCATCAACAAATGGTTGAAGGTATTCAAATTCGGGGGTAAGTTGACCGTTATGTAATATCAAGCCTTTTTTAATAGCTCTAGGAAGGTCAAGTTCAAGAAAGGGAAGCGAAAAATCGGAAGTTAGTATAGGTTTAACAAAGTTAACCAAGACATCTCCAAAACCATTAGATGCATCGCGGGGTAGTTCGGCAGGGAGAATATCAACAGCCATAACAACAAGGCCTTCTCCTTTGGCTCCCATCGTAATATCATCATTTTCGGGATTATAAACATAAACAGGGTCGCCAATTTCTGTTGCTTTTAGAGTGCATTCCATAGAACCTTCAATGTCGCAGCTGATATCACCAATCACCATTAACTTGGGTTGACCTTCGGCATAGGCTTTCTTTAAATATTCTTTGGTGATAAGTTTTGGATAGCGTTTGTCCCAATAAACACAATTTATAAGCATTGATAAATGCGAAATGTATTGCTCAAACTTACTGCGATAAAATTCGGGATGTTGAAAGTATTCCTGCAAATCGAATGGCTTTCCGTCGATTCTTTCGAACATATCTTCTTCTTTGAATATAACCTTGTAAACGATGTTGTCAGGTGTTTTCTTCCTGACTTTCAGGCTTAATAATTTCTTGGGTGAAATTTCTTTAACAGGTAATAATCCGCATATTTCCTGTGCCCCCTGTGATACATTTCCATACCCAGTGAATCCAATAACAAAAGGACGAAGTTCATGAGGAATTCCTTCTTCGGCAATTAGTTGGCCTACAGTCGAAATGTCTTCTCTTGCTTCTTCTAGAGAATGATATTGATAAGCTTGTTTTATTTTCAATAATTTCGATTCGAATCCGTAATATTTCAAACGCATTCCCCAAGCCCAAAATGAGTTTATCATTCCTGCAAAACCCGCATATCGACCAAAGAATATTAAGCGTTTGCTTTGTTCATCAATAATCTTTTCGTATTCAATGAGATTACAACCCAATTCCATCATGCGTTTGAGCATAGGCATGTTATAGGTCTGCCCTTTTATGACATGGGAAAAGAAAACATAAGTTTTTCCGGCTTCGAAAAAGCTTTCAGGCATTTCCTTCACCCCTAAAATAACGGAACATTTTTCTAAACTATCAACGATTTCTGCTCCTGCGTCAATGTATTCCTGGTCAGAGAAGATTCTTTTAGTAGAGTGTTGCACAGCTACATCTAACTTGTGATGTTGAGTCAGAAATTTGACATGATTTGGAGTAAGTGGCGCACGACGCTCCATTAAATACTTATCTTCGTGTCTAATTCCAATATAATTGCTCATAATAATAGTTTATTTCAGGCTGCAAACTTAATTATTAATATGATTATTTTCTAATGAACCCACCGAATAATTAAAATGTTTTTACTTTTACGAGCAAAAACAATATGATTTCAGCTTGCGGTTTAATTTGCGATGAATGTCGCTTTTTTCAGAAAGAATGTAAAGGATGTTTCGTTATAAAAGGCCAAACTTTTTGGGCTAAGGAAATGATGCCTGATAAAACTTGTCCTTTATTTAATTGTTCAGTAAACCAAAAAGGTTTTAATGATTGTGGCGATTGTTCAGATTTGCCTTGTGAGATGTTTAGAGAGTTTAAAGACCCTGATTCAACTGAAGATGAACATATCGAAGGTTTACAAAAAAGGATAGATATACTTAAGAGTACGAAATAAGAAGGTTAGAATTCAGTTGATTTTTCCTGTTTTTTACAAGTTGCTTTATTTTCCCTTGCCTGTTCTTGGGTATGCACTTCTGCAATTTTTATTTTTGTGATTCAATTTTCCTTTAACAGTGATGATTGAAAAATTATTAGTTATTCTCACAAAATCAAGCATTTATTAGGTTCTGAAGTGCGATTCTTATTGCTGGATGTACAATCCTTATAATGGGAACAACGATCAAGGTAGTTGGAGCAACGATCCTTGTATATTGGAGCAACGATCAATGTAGTTGGAGCAACGTTCAATGTAGTTGGAGCAACGTTCAATATATATTGTAGCAACGATCAATGTAGTTGGAGCAACGTTCCTTGTAGTTGGAGCAACGTTCAATATATATTGTAGCAACGATCAATGTAGTTGTAGCAACGATCAATGTAGTTGTAGCAACGTTCAATATATATTGTAGCAACGATCAATGTAGTTGTAGCAACGATCAATGTAGTTGTAGCAACGATCAATGTATATTGTAGCAACGATCAATGTAGTTGTAGCAACGTTCAATGTATATTGTAGCAACGATCAATGTAGTTGTAGCAACGATCAATGTAGTTGTAGCAACGTTCAATGTATATTGTAGCAACGATCAATGTAGTTGTAGCAACGATCAATGTAGTTGTATCAATGTTCTTTATAGTTGGAGCAATGATTCGAGCATTGGGAGATATTAATTAGCTCGTTTAAAGTATTAAAAAACCAATTGCCAACTCTTATTGCTAAATTCAATCGGGCATAAGTGATGTTGTATTGTGTCAGGGTTGAATTGGATTTTCAAATCGGGCACATAAGAATTGCTTTTTGTTGAGGGAATAATGTCTTTGTAAAAGAATAATTGTAAACCGGGTTTAAAATGCTTATGCAATCCTCCGGATTCGCAAATAATTGGTCTGTCTTTTATTTCTGTTAGAATTAAAGAAAAGGCTTCCTCAAGGTTTCTATCCTTAACCTGCATATAAAACACCTTTGAAGCTCCTGCTTTTAGCATTCGACTGCTATCTTTTGAAGTGTTATCTAAAACCTCTTGGTAAATTTCATATTTCCCCTTTACACTAAAACATAATTTTCCTGAAGAATAATGATGAAAATGAGGTGAGATTTTAACTGCAATTGGCTGCAAACTTATGAATTTATCAATAAGCAAACAGGCAGAGCTTGTCTTGCCACAGTTTTGTCCCGAACCACTCAATGTTAATAGTTGTGGTAATAATATCATTTACAACAAAAAGAGTTTAATACTTGCCATGAGTAATATTGATGCAAGAATATAACTTAACCGTAATGAATTAATTTTAAAACTCCCCGACCAAGACCCAATTAAACCACCCGAAACCGCAGCAACTATCCATAAAGGAGGGATATTCAGAGAAAAAGAATTTTGAATCCACAATCCACTAATTCCTGACAATGAATTAAACAAAATGAAAGCTGCAGAAATAGCTGCGGTTTCCTTAATAGTTGCCCATCGCATGATCAATAAAATTGGGCTTAAAATAATACCTCCCCCAATTCCAATTAAACCAGAAACAAAACCTAATAATGATCCTATGCCCATAGCCGGGAAAAAAGGAATTGGTTTTAAAACGAAGTCAGCAGGCTTAAAGAAATTTTTATGCAAGATCTTTGCAATGGCAAACAATAAGCAAATGCCAAGGATGATTTTATAAAGGTGTGAATTGATATGAATTCCAGAGCCAATATAAGCCATCGGAATTGATAATATAATGAAAGGGATGAGTTTTTTAAAATGAAAGTGTCCTCCTCTATAAAATTGGATAAAAGCAATGCTTGAAACCAAAACATTTAATATCAGTGCGGAAGAGCGCATTAACGCAGGGTCAAAATTTAAGAATGCCATTAACGCTAAATAACCACTTGCCCCACCATGTCCAACAGAAGCATATAAATACGAAATAATAAAAAAACAAACGATAATTAAAATGTCCATGTTTAATTGTATAATAAAAACCATATTCCTAACATAGAAAAAGCGTTGATATTATCAATTCTCCTTTCCAATTAGGCATTACCTGGGGAGGATAGAGCGTTTCCATTCTATCCCGTCGGTTTATCATTCGTGATGTTCAATGTTAGAAAAATAAACTCGGAGTTATAAGTTTTGAACTTTCGAAAGTAAAATGCAAAACTATAAATAATTCAATATCAAATGAAATTTGTTTTTCAACCAATATTAAATCTAATTAATTGAAAAGAAAGGCTTAGGTTCAATATTTCTAGCTTAAATCGGTGACTTTACTATTGTGCAATGTGAAATTTGACTTCTGAATAGTTGACAATCATTATTAGAAATGACAGCTTGCTTGTAGTCAAATCAAGTTAATGACTGAAAAAGAAAGTAAATGTTTTTTTTCTTTAGATAAACAAACCTTCAACCGATAAGTAACGCTCACCTGAATCATAATTGAATGTAAGAATTCTTGAGCCTACTTTAAGTTCATTCGATTTCTTATCAATAGCAGCAAGTGAAGCACCAGTTGAAATACCTGCAAGTATCCCTTCTTCTTTGGCCAATCGATTTACAAAACTAAAAGCTTCATCTTTGCCTACAGTAATAACGCCATTAAACAATTCTGTTTGTAAAATAGAAGGGATGAAACCAGCCCCAATTCCCTGCAAAGGATGAGGCCCTGGATTGCCTCCGCTTAATACAGGTGATAGCTCTGGCTCAACTGCAAATACTTGAAGGTTTGGAAACTTTTCCTTTAATACAGCCCCTACTCCTGTTATGTGTCCACCAGTCCCAACTCCGGTTATTAATACATCGAGCCCTTCAGGAAAGGCTTTAATGATTTCCTGAGCTGTTGTTTTCTTGTGAATCTCTACATTTGAATGATTATCAAACTGACTTGGGCCCCATGAATTGGATGTTTCACTTATTAATTCATTTGCTTTATTTATTGCGCCTTTCATCCCTTTCTCTTTAGGAGTTAAGACGAAAGAAGCACCATAAATAGACATCAGTTTTCTTCTCTCAATACTCATCGATTCAGGCATAACGAGAATTAATCTGTATCCTTTTACAGCACAAACCAAGGCCAATCCAATCCCAGTATTGCCACTTGTTGGTTCAATTATTACACTGTTTTTATTCAACAGGCCTTTTTGTTCAGCATCTTCAATCATAGCAAGTGCAATCCTGTCTTTGATGCTGTTACCAGGATTGAGGCGTTCTAATTTCATCCATACTTCATGCTTGTTGCCAAACAAGTAGTTGATTTTAACGTGTGGTGTGTTCCCTATGGTTTCAAGTATATTATTGTATCTCATTTTTGTTTAATTGTTTAGTTGTTAGTTTCTTTTAACTTATTTTTCTTTGACAATGGTTTCCCTTTTTTGGTAAACTATTGAACATGGAGGAATACTTCTGGTTAACCAAACATTCCCTCCAATAGTGCTGCCTGCTCCAATTATAGTGTCCCCACCCAAGATTGTAGCATTGGCATAAATGGTTACGAAATTCCCTATAGTCGGATGTCTTTTTTGAGTTTTAAGACTCTTACTTACTTGTAAAGCACCTAAAGTAACTCCTTGATATAATTTTACGTTATCTCCAATAATAGTTGTTTCTCCAATCACTATGCCGGTGCCATGGTCTATGGCAAATGAATTACCAATAATTGCAGCGGGATGAATATCAATACCTGTTTGAGAATGAGCATACTCAGTAGCTATTCGAGCAGAAAACTTCATGTCGTACAGCCACCAGCAATGTGCAATTCTATAAACAGCAATAGCATAAAAGCCTGGATATGTACTTATAACTTCGTCAAAACTTTCTGCTGCAGGATCCATTGCTAAAATTGCAAGGGCATCTTTATGACATTGATCTGCAATTGTAATTAAATCAATGAAGAAGGTTTTTGCAAGCTTATCTTTGTCGCCGGCCATTATATAGGCATCTTCTTTTTTGATGATTTCATTAAACCTGTTCTCATAACTTGAAATTGTTTCTGAAAATGAGTCATTATCACCTATTGAGTCCTTAAAAAGAAAGCCGTAAATATCTTTTATGAAACTATGAATACTGTATTGATTAGGATATAATCCATTGGCATGTCTAATTTCTTCAATTTTTAATTTCAATAATGTATTCATTCAAAACAAGTATTAAATCAATAATTCAATTATTTATCTTTCTGAAAAACAACAAAGATTACTTTTTGTTTGAAGAGATTGTGTTTTGCTATCAAACAATTTCTGTAATAAGACTTGAATAATAGAATTATTAAGTCTAATTTTGTTCTAAAATTCGAATATGGATTTAATTGAAAATAAGAAAAACTTAATTGCTCATTGCAAAACACTAATCGATGAAAAAATTACTGTTATACAAGCTGCAATAGATGATGCACAACAAACTGCAAATGAATATGGACTTCCGAAAGATCGCTATGATTCTTTTCGTGCACAAATCTTACGAAAAAAGGACATGTTTGGACAGCAACTAGTACGGTTGATTGATGAAAAAAACATGTTGGATAAAATTAGCCTTAAGAAAACACTTAATGCTATTGCATTTGGAGCAATTGTTAAAACCAATCATCAAACTTTATTTATTGCAATTGGCCTTGGGAAAACTCAATTTAAAAACGATACTGTTTATGTTATTTCTCCTTCAGTTCCCTTGTTTCATGCTATAATTGGGAAAAAGAAAGGTGATAAATATAGTTTTAATAATACTGAGAATGTAATTTTGGATATATATTGATTGTATTGAAAATACTTGATTTTGAAAAATAAAAAAGGCTGCCTTGTTCAGGCAGCCTTTTTATAATAAAACAAATAGTTTTATTTAACTGGTGCAGCTTCTACTTTTTTAACTTCTTCTTTTTTAACAGGAGCTGTTTTCTTTACTGGTTTTTTAGTTGCATCAGCAGGTGCTTTTTCAATTTTTTGACCTTCTTCTTTTTTTACTTCTTTTGTTGCAGGAGCAGTTTTTTTAACTGGTTTTTTTGTTGGTGCTGCAGCAGGAGTAGTAGTTGCATCTTTTTTAGATTCTTCTTTTTTTACTTCCTTTTTTTCAACTTTAGTGTTGTTGGTTTTTTCTTTGGTTTGAGGTGCTTGAGCCATTACTGTCCCAAAAAACATACCTAAAGCTAAGAACAATGCAATTCTTTTCATTTTTTAAATTGGTTTGTTGTAAATAAATTAAGTTAATTTTACGGCACAAAATTACTGCTTATTCAATCCAAACATAAATACGATACGTTAATTAAAGTTAAATATGAAAACTATAGTTCCCTTTTTAAAAAATCTATCTGAAAATAATAACAGAGAATGGTTTAACATCAACAAACCTCAATATACTGAAGCGAAAAATGAATTTGAATCTTTTCTAAATCAACTAATAGTTGGGGTTCAATCTTTCGACGAAAGCATAGGAATACTAAAATCAAAAGATTGTGTGTTTCGTATTTATCGTGATGTGCGTTTTGGTCATGATAAACAACCCTATAAAACGAATTTCGGAGGTATAATCGCTCGCAATGGTAAAAAATCTTCCTATGCTGGCTATTATCTTCATATTGACCCCCAAGGTTGTTTTCTTGGAGGAGGAATTTATCAACCTTCTCCTGAAGTTTTATTAGCAATTAGAAATGAAATATATTTTAATTCAGAAGAAGTCCTTTCGATTCTAAATAAAGCAGAGTTTGTGAAAATCTTTGGAGGTATTAGTGATGAAAGTAAACTTAAAAATCCACCAAAAGGATTCGACCCTGAGTTTAAATATATTGATTTGCTTAAGTTTAGGAATTATACCGTCATTAATTCTTTTAATGCTGATTTAGTAAATTCAGAGAAGTTTATTGAAATGGTATTAGAGGCATTTAAAGCAATGAAACCATTCAATTTGTTTTTAAACCGGGCAATTGATAATAGAGAGCATAAATAATTAAATTTCATTTTCAATTGTCCCGAACATTTTATCCAAAAGATAGCTATACTTCTTGACTATATAGTTCCGCTTAAGTTTGAGCGTTGGCGTTAATTCTCCCGTTAATGTAGACCATTCGAAGTCAATTAGTTCAAACCGTTTTATTTGTTCTGTAGCACCAAAGGATTTGTTATAAAAATCAACTTCTTTTTGAAAACGTTTCTTTATTCGGGGGTTTTTAATTAGTTCGATATTTGTGCTGATTTCAATGCATTTGTGTTCACACCAGTTTCTTAAATCATTAAAGTCAGGAACAATGAGGGCTGCTGCATACTTTTGATTTTCCCCAACAACAATAATATTATCGATAAAGGGAGACTCTTTAAATTTATTCTCAATTAGAGAAGGATTTATGTATTTCCCAAAAGAAGTTTTAAACAGTTCTTTCTTTCTCCCAGTGATTTGCAAAACATTATGTTCGTCTAAACTTCCTAAGTCTCCTGTGTGAAACCATCCATCAATTATAGTTTCATTTGTGAGTTTTTCATCTTTATAATATCCTTTCATTACGTTTGGACCTTTACATAAGATTTCTCCATCTTTTGCAATTTTAAGCTGAACACCATCTAAAACGGGGCCTACTTTCCCAAATTGAACTCCGTGTTTTTCAAAAGTGCAAACAGTAATTACAGGAGAGGTTTCCGTTAAGCCATAGCCCTCTAATACACTAAAACCCGCTGCCCAAAATATCCTTGAAAGTCGTGGCTGCAAGGCTGCTCCTCCTGAAACTATCACTTTTAAGTTTCCACCAAGGGCTTGGTGCCATTTTTCAAATACTAATTTACGGGCTATTTTAAGTCGCAGTTTATACCACCAGCCATTTGAATTATCAATTTCGAATTTAAAGCCTAAATCCATTGCCCAAAAGAATATCATTTTCTTAATTCCTTTTAACTGATGCCCTTTAGTGCTAATTCTATGATAAATCTTCTCCAAAAGTCGTGGTACTGTTGTTAATATTTGGGGGTGAGCTTCATTGATGTTTTCCATAATAGCCGCCAAGTTCTCGGAATAATAAACCGATATGCCTAAATACTGATACATATAGTTCAACATTCTTTCATACACATGGCAAAGTGGAAGGTAGCTTAAAGCTTTTGATTCAGCACCCAAACGAGGAATTGGAGCAACAGTTAAGAAATTACTTATTAGATTATGATGCGTAAGCATTACTCCTTTAGGGTCGCCTGTGGTGCCTGAGGTGTAAATGATGGTGGCTATATCTTCAGGTTTTACTGAGTCTTTTCTTACTTCTAAATCCTCAGGAGCAGGGTTTGATTTTCCTAATTCAATAAGTTCGTTTAGATGTTTTTGACCATGTAAATTTTTAAAAGTGTAAATAGCTTGAATGCTTGGGATTTCCGGTAGAATATGCTCTATCTTCTTAAAAAGGTCTTCGCCTGCAACAAAAACAAATTTTACTTCAGCATGTTTGAGAATGTATTTATAATCAGACTCTGAAATTGTAGGATAAATAGGAACATTAATTGCCCCAAGTTGCTGGATTCCCATATCAATGAAATTCCATTCAGGTCGGTTATAAGTAATAGTTGCTATCTTGTCCCCTTTCTGAACTCCAAGCTTTAAAAACCCATAACTAATATAATTAGAAGTTTCGATATAAGTTTTGGTGCTATATTTAACCCAAACGCCATCTTCTTTTCCGGCAAAAACATCTGGTTTATTAAAATTGCCCGCATAATGAGGGAGTAAATCAAACAATCGGGTTATTTCCATTCTTTTTAAATTAGGGACAAATATAGAAAAATTTATTTCCTCATAATATTTGTTGCACTTGCCTGGGCCGTTGGCATTATTAATAAATCATTTATGTTGACGTGTGGGGGCAGGGTCGTAGTGTAATAAACAGCATCAGCAATGTCTTCCGCTTGAAGTGGATGGAACCCCTTGTAAACATTTGCTGCTTTTTCGGCATCTCCTTTAAAACGAACAAGTGAAAACTCCGTTTCGACTGCTCCGGGAGCTATCTGACTTACTTTAATGTTGTAAGGAAGCAAATCAATCCTCATGGCTTTAGTAAGAGAATCTACCGCATATTTTGTTGCACAATAAACATTACCGTTCAAATAAGTTTCTCTTCCTGCAACAGATCCTATGTTAATAATATGTCCCTGATTCCTTTCAACCATCATTGGAGAAACAAACCTAGTTATGTATAATAGTCCTTTTAGGTTTGAATCTATCATTTTTTCCCAGTCATCGATTTCACCTTCGTGAATTGGTCCTAAACCTGCTGCTAATCCGGCGTTATTGACTAGAATATCGATGTTTCTCCATTCGTCTTTAAGCATATTTATAGATTTCTCCACTTCAAATCGTTTTCGGATATCAAAATCTAAAGCCAATACCTTTATTTTATGTTTTTTTTCTAACTCATCGCTAAGTTGATGAAGTAGGGGACTTCTGCGTCCACATAAAATTAAATTGTGATGGTTGCGTGCAAAAATGTGTGCACAAGCCTTGCCAATTCCGCTGGTTGCTCCGGTAATTAAAACTGTTTTACTCATTATTAGGTTTTTTATTGAAATTAATATTGAAAGAAATGCCCCCTTTTATCCATCTTCCTGGCATTAATATGTTTCCAAAATCGTAATATTTTGCGTTAGTTAAATTGTTGCATTCAATATAAAAGTTAAAAACATCAAGTTTGTAATTAACTTTAACATCCAAGCTAAAATAAGGTTCATACTCCAAAAGTTTATTTGTTGTTATATCGGTATAGCCCCCATATCTATCCTGAAAATTAAGATACCAATTGAAATATAAGTGGTCAACATCACCCTGAAGTATTGAAATAGTCCCTTTTTGATGAATCCCATCCAAGACGTAATAGGAAGTATAATCTTGAAGGGATAGCTTACTGATATTATTATAGGCAAATTTAAGTTCTACGGCTTTGATGAAAAACATAAAGTAACTGGTCTTGTCAAAATGGTAATTCAATGATAGTTCAATGCCGGAAACATTCACTTTGGTGAGATTCATGGTGGTCCATTTGACTGAATCAGTATGTTTTACCCAATCTATCATATTGCTTCCAAATCGCTGAAAAGCCCCAAGGCTGGCTTGAAAATTATTCTTTTTAAATTGCAATCCTGCTTCAATAGTTTGTGCTTCTTCGGGTTTCAGATTAATATTACCTTGGTTGGATGGACCACTGTAGTATAGGTCGGTGAAGGTCGGTAAGCGAAAAGATTTGTTATACGAAACAAGAAAATTAAGGTCTTTCAGGACTTTATAGCGAATGTCGATGCCCGGAAAGTATTGAAATGATTTTCCGGAATAGAAATTGCCCATGATACCAGCATCGATTTGAAGATTTTTATAATTATAGCTGTGATTGATATAGATTCCTGAGTTGCTGCGAGCTTTTGAACGGGTGTAAAATACACCGCTCTCGTTTTCAACAGCAATGGGGGCATTCATTTTATTGCCCAAAACATTACTGTAAATCTGTTCACTCCGAAAATTAGCACCTACTGAGGTTTTCCCAATAATCCAGTTGAAGACATAACTAATGTCGATGCCATGAACTTTTGTGAGATGGTAATTATGTCCAGAATACCATGAAGGGGGACTTTCACGGAACAATTCGAACTTATCTTTCAACTCTCTATAATAGTATTTTAGGCTAAGATTTTTAGTTTTAAAGATGGAAAGGCTGATGCTGGTAAATTTCAATACCACATTTTCGAATTGATCGGGATATTTGGCCGAATAAAAGCTATTGGCACCAAAGGCTTTGTTTGTATATCCACCTTGAAGGTCGACATGAAGATATTTTCCTGAATATTCGCTCCTTATGTAAAGCTGCCTTGTGTTAAAATCAGTGTTTCTGTTATAACCATCGCACGATTTCTGATTAAAAGCAAGATAGGTGCCGAAATTTTTATGGAAGGAGGACAAAGATAAACTATTGGACAAAAGATTATGTTCGCCAGCGCTAACGGAAAAGTGTGCGCTATTTTGCAAAGGGTAGGGGGTAGAGAGATTTATGGCCCCCGAAAAGGCATTCATTCCCCAAACTCTGGCTCCGGGCCCATTCAGAATTTCAATATGATCGATGTTTTCCATTTCAACAGGCAGATTCATGCTATGATGGCCACTTTGGGGGTCATTCATTATTATGCCGTTCAATAAAATCAGTGTTTCGTCATACGAACCTCCTCTAATGCTAACATCACTCTGAATCCCATTACTTCCGCGCTGCCGAGAATCGGTGTTGGTAGCATATTTGAGCATATCGTTGATGCTTGGGGCAGGAAAAGTTTTAATGTCATGCAACAATTCAATATTACGGACTGATTGCGAATTGAGCGAAGGTATGCCAACAGAAATAATTTCAATAGATTGAAGTCTAATGGTGTCGTTTTGAGCTAATATTGAAAAGCTTAACAGTGAAAAAAGGATTAAAAGATTTTTCTTAAAAGTCATAGAATGTTTGACTGTAATGATTTCATTTATATAGTTGGCAAAGGTATAATTATTTATTTCAAATGATTTTGAATTGCCCTTAATCCTTCTTGAAAATCACAAATTAATGTTTCCAGTTTTATTCGTGAAACTAAATTTTTACGAGCGACAGCAAAGTGAAAATTCTAAGTTGAACGAATCCCGACAGCAAAGCTCTTCGGGACAAATGAGCTTAATAATCAGCCTCTTGATGCGAATAGAATAATTATTCCTTGTAGATACCTCGACCGCTTGCGGCGAGAGCTTCATTGATATTTGATTTTTCTAAGCAAGTTTTCGCCCTAAAGCGGAATCAATTTTAAAAAGCAACATTCTTGAAATGAGAATGGAAAGAACAAATAACTTATTGTAGGATATTAAGCTTACAATAAGAGGCTTCCCTGCCTAACAGCCTTGGAAAACGAAGCAATCTGCCTCCCCCAATGGGCGTTGATGCTGTTAGACAGTTAGGCTTTTGAAAGAAGAAAGACCTAATTCTTGCTGCTAAGTGACATTTATCAAAATAGCAGCCAAAACTAGGTGAAAATGCAATTTTCACTTAGAATAATGGATAATTTGTAATTATCCCAGCGCAAAAGTATTACCCGCTAGAGCAATAGTATTACCATCTAGCAAAATAGTATTATCATCTAGAACAATAGTATTACCATCTAGAGAAATAGTATTACAATTTAGAGCAATAGTATTATCATCTAGAGAAATAGTATTACCATCTAGAACAATAGTATTACCATCTAGAGCAATAGTATTACCATTTAGAACAATAGTATTACCATCTAGAGCAATAGTATTACCATCTAGAGCAATAGTATTACCATCTAGAACAATAGTATTACCATCTAGAGCAATAGTATTACCATCTAGAGCAATAGTATTACCATCTAGAGCAATAGTATTACCATCTAGAGCAATAGTATTACCATCTAGAACAATAGTATTACCATCTAGAGCAATAGTATTACCAT
>CAIXTV010000270.1 GCA_903922465.1 uncultured bacterium | reverse complement strand
TACAGGAACAATCCCTATAATGAATTTTAACTGGTGGGTTGACCCAAACCTTGGTTATATTTCGACTAACAATGTTGATACGGTGACAGTTCATTGGTATTCTTCATCTATTGGAAGTAATACATGGTTAAAGGTTTGGGCAACCGATACCATAAACTGTAATACGGCTTATGATTCTATCCTTATTTTTATTAGACCTTATCACAATCTTTCATTTACAGGATCTGGAATGGCTTGTAATATTGATACCATTAAAGTAAGCAGTACAGTACCAATAATGAATTACACCTGGCAAATAAATCCAATTTGGGGTACTATTATATCAAATAACGATAGCATTATTGTTGTTGACTGGACCCCTTCTGCTTTAATTACTCCAGCATATACCTGGGTTACAGTTTGTGCAACGGATAATAATCAATGTGTGAGATGTGATTCGATGAAGGTATATAATTGTTGTTTGAAAAATTTAAGCGATACGAATGCTACTATTTTGAATAATGTCACAATAAATCATCCTATTACTTTTAGTTCAACATTGGTAATAAGCGATACCTTGATTATTGACACCAATAATATAATTATCAGCAGTAATAGTAATGTTATAATGTTCCCAATGGCAAAAATTATTGTGAAAGCTCCTTTTGAGTTTACAATTCTATATTCGAATATACATGGAGAATGTAACTATATGTGGGATGGAATTTACATTGAACCAGGGGCAAAGCTATCGATTAATAGTTCAACATTACAAGATGCTTTAAACGCAGTTGTTTCTAAAAACTGCGGTGAATATAATATTTATAACACCACTTTTGATAGAAATTATATTGATATAAAAGTATCCGATTGCCCGACTCCAATACAAGGTTATATAGGGAAAAGTAAATTTTATTGTACTGCTGGTCTGATGAATCCGCATTTATTAGAAAATACTTATATTGGAATTGATATTTCAAATGTTCAGAATATTACGGTTGGTTTAATGGGTTCGGTATTTCAAAAAAACTATTTCAATAACCTTTATGTAGGTATACGCAATCAGAACTCTAACTTACGTGTGATGAATAATTATTTTAGTAACATTTTAAATGACCCTTATCCTATTCCTTTTCCAAACACTTCAATAAAAGGAAAAGCAATTTATTCTGTTTCTGATGGGAGCGCTAATTATTCTTTAGATATTGGTACAAGTGGTCATTTTTATTATTCACATAATACATTTAAGGATGTCCCCTGGGGTATATATGTTAATAAATATCAGAATGTAACAATCCTTAGCGATACTATAAAAAATTGCGAAACGGCTGCTTATCTCTTTAAATGCGAAAATACTAACATAGTTAACATTAAAAACAATTATGTAAGGCGTTCTCAATCTGGGTTTAATGTAACTGATTTCTATAACATTGATCTTTCGATTATGTCAAATAATTTTTATGATGTTGACAGGCCTATTATTGTCCGCAATACTTTTTTAAGTACAGTGAAAACATGTCAGATTGTGGATAATGATTTGGGATATAGCTTTGGCACCCCTCCTCACATCAACCGGTTTGGTATCAGTGTTTGGAATGTGACAGGTAGCACCAATGCTAATCAGTGTCTTAATATTCACGATAATTATATACATTATGCCAATACGCCTCCATTGAACATTATTTATAAAACCCATAGTATTGATGTTTATAATTGCAAATTTAGCAGAATACAAAACAATACGATTACAGCGCCTTATAATTGGAATGCATTACAATTTAGTAACAACAACAATTACAGAAACTCG
>CAIXTV010000269.1 GCA_903922465.1 uncultured bacterium | reverse complement strand
TACAGGAACAATCCCTATAATGAATTTTAACTGGTGGGTTGACCCAAACCTTGGTTATATTTCGACTAACAATGTTGATACGGTGACAGTTCATTGGTATTCTTCATCTATTGGAAGTAATACATGGTTAAAGGTTTGGGCGACCGATACCATAAATTGTAATACGGCTTATGATTCTATCCCTGTTTTTATTAGACCTTATCACAATTTTTCATTTACAGGATCCGAAATGGCTTGTAATATTGATACTATTAAAGTAAGCAGTACCGTACCTTTAACAAATTATACCTGGCAAATAAATCCAATTTGGGGTACCATAATTTCAAACAACGATAGCATAATTGTTGTTGACTGGACTCCTTCTGCTTTAATTACATCTGCTTATTCCTGGATAACTGTTTGCGCTACCGATATAAACCAATGTGTTCATTGCGATTCGATGAAAGTGTATAATTGCTGCCTTAAACTTGTAAACGACTCGAATGCTACAATTTTAAATAATGTTACAATTAATAATCCAATTATATTTGATTCTACATTGGTAATTAGCGATACCTTAATTATTAATTACAATGGTGTAATTATCAGTAATAATAATGTTTTGATGTTTCCATTAGCAAAAATTATTGTAAAAGCACCATTCGAGTTAACAATAATAAATTCGAATCTATATGCAGGATGCTACTATATGTGGGATGGAATTTATATAGAACCCGGGGCAAAACTTACTATTAATAGTTCGACATTGCAAAATGCTTTAAATGCAGTTGTTTCCCAAAACTGCGGACAATATAATATTTATAACACCACATTCGATAAAAACTATATTGATATGAAAGTGTCAGATTGTCCAACTGCAATACAAGGCACTATAGGAAAAAGTAAATTTTATTGTTCGGCAGGTCTTATGGAACCGCACTTGTCTGAAAACACCTATATTGGAATTGATATTTCAAATGTTCAGAATATTACGGTTGGCTTAATGGGTTCAGTGTACCAAAAAAATTATTTCAATAACCTTTATGTGGGCATACGAAATCAGAATTCTAATTTACGTGTGATGAATAATTATTTTAGCAATATTTTACCAGACCCTAATTTAATTCAATTTCCAAATACTTCGATAATGGGTAAAGCTATTTATTCTGTTGCTGACAGTAGTGCTTCCTATTCTTTAGATATCGGTTCGAGTGGTCATTTTTATTATTCGCATAACACCTTTATAAATGTACCCTGGGGTATATATGTTAATAAATATCAGAATGTAACCATCATTAACGATACCATGAAAAATTGTGAAACGGCTGCTTATATCTTTAAATGCGAAAATAATAACATAGTATACATTAAAAACAATACTGTAAGGCGTTCTCAAAGTGGATTTAATATAACAGATTTATACAACATTGATCTTTCTGTAATGACTAATTATTTTCATGATGTTGACAGACCCATTATTGTGCGCAATACTTTTTTGAGCGCAGCAAAAACTTGTCAGATTGTGGATAATGATTTGGGATATAGCTTTGGCACTCCGCCTCACATCAACCGATTTGGAATTAGTGTTTGGAATGTTACAGGTAGTACCAATGCTAATCAGTGTCTGAATATTCATGATAATTTTATACATTATGCGAATACACCTCCATTGAACATTATTTATAAAACCCATAGTATTGATGTTTATAATTGCAAATTTAGCAGAATACAAAACAATACGATTACAGCGCCTTATAATTGGAATGCATTACAATTTAGTAACAACAACAATTACAGAAACTCG
>CAIXTV010000268.1 GCA_903922465.1 uncultured bacterium | reverse complement strand
TTCAACTTCATATTGAAATAGCTATAAATTTCAGCAAACATATAGGCCATTTGTTCATTTGTAGAGGCGGCTCCATGACCACCTTCAATCGTCTCATGATAAACCAATGGGTGACCCATATCAATCATTTTAGCAGCCATTTTACGAGCATGTCCGGGGTGAACCCGATCATCCTTGGTTGATGTGACAAAAAACACTTCAGGATATTTTTTATTTTTTGAAATATTGTGATAAGGAGAATATTTCTTGATATATTCCCATTCTTCCGGAATATCTGGATCACCATATTCCCCCATCCAACTTGCGCCTGCCAGTAGTTTTGAGTAACGCCTCATATCCAACAATGGAGCACCAACAACTACAGCATTATATAAATCAGGCCTTTGTGTAAAAACGACACCCATTAAAAGACCTCCGTTACTCCATCCAAAAGCCCCAAGGTATTTCGGTGAAGTTATTTTCTTATCAATCAAATCCTGACTAACTGCAAAAAAGTCGTCATAAGCATTTTGCCTCTTTTCTTTCATAGCAGCTTGATGCCATGATGGGCCAAATTCTCCTCCTCCTCTGATATTTGCCAACACATAAACGCCGCCTTGTTCTAACCAGCCAATACCAACTGTCATCGTATAGTCGGGTTGTACCGATACATTAAATCCCCCATAGGCATCAATAATTGTTGGGTTGGTGCCATTTAATGCTATCCCTTTTTTATGAACAAAAAAATATGGAATTGATGTTCCGTCTTTTGAAATAGCAGTGTTTTGTTGGACTTCTAAATTCCCGGAATTGAAAACATCTTTCATTTTTTTTGTCAATTCTATTTTAGTTTCATTTGCATGGTATAAGGTTGGAGGGGTAATGAAATTGCTATACGTAAAAAAATAATCATTGGATTGATTAGTAGATGCTATCAACCAGATACTGCCAAATTGAGGTGCTTCAACCACTTTACTTATCCATTTGTTATTTTCTAATTTATAGCTAATAAGTTTGTTTTGTACATTTTCCATAATGTTAATTGTAACAAAATCTTTAGAGGTACTCATAGAAACAAAACTGGATTTAGCATTTGGTTCATAGATTGTTTTAATATCTAAATTTCTCTTTATATTCTTATTTAAATCAAAACTAACTAAAGAACCAGCTTTATAATTCTTTTCACTCACTATCCAATCTGACTGTAAAGACAAAATAATCTCATTTTTATGAAATCCAATAATTACAGCATCTCTCGGATAATCAATTTTTTCAAGTTTTTCTCCTGATAAATAATAAAGTTCAGTATCGTAAAAGGTTTTCGCATTGGATACGAATACATGCTGTTTATTCATGCTAAAAATGGAATAACCGGCGGCTTCTACACTCGAAGTATCAGTTTCAAATATTACTTTAGCATTTTCCAGTGAGGTGCCTCTTTTCAATAATTTCACTTTTCTTGAATATCCTGAGGTGGTTAATGTTCCTTCACCAAAATTTCTGTAAACAAGTACATTATTGTTATCAATCCACGATGCACCACCTTTGCTTTCCTTAAATAAAAAACCTCCTTTTACAAATTCTTTGGTTTCAGCATTAAATTCTCTAATTTCATTTTCATCCTTTCCTCCATCAGAAAGATAAACCAGACAGATTTTATTGTCAGGTGCTAACCATTCTGCTTTCTGGAGAACCCATTTTTTACTCTCTTTCTTTGATAATTCATCCAAATCAATTACTGATTCCCAATTAGTTTTCTTATTCAAAAAATCAGTTTTAGACATTCTCCTCCATAGTCCTCTTTCATTTTTCTCATCTTGCCATAAATTATAAACAAATTCGCCAACCATCTCAGGATAAATCAACTTATCTTTATCGTTAAACTCTTTTACATATTTACTTCGCAGCGTTTCAAAAAGTGTGTTTGTGGTAAGAACTCTTTCTGAAATTGCATTTTTAGCTTTGACCCATTCCAAAGATTTTTCACTTTCGACTTCTTCAAGCCAGAGATAGGGGTCATCGGTTTGTGTATTCTGAGATTTACAAACCTGATTGCCAAGTGTTAAAATGGCAATTAC
>CAIXTV010000267.1 GCA_903922465.1 uncultured bacterium | reverse complement strand
TTCCTACATCGTTGCCAACACATTTACTCCAAAATTCTTACGCAAAACATTTTCAATAATCCGCCACTTTTTTCATAAAAAATCTTGCTATTCAGTTTTTTATTCTTTCCTTTGTTTCTGTAAGAATAGATTTTGAACAACAGTAAAATGGCAACATGATGGAAAGGTTACAGAAAAGATCAAGGTACATGAATTATTCGGGAGAAATAAACAACGGCAAAACTGTATATATACGACCAATTTGGCATGCATTGTGCACTTTTATTGCATATATATGCTAGTTATAGGCAATTTTATTAAACCAGCTAATTTGAACAGATGAAATTTGCAAAAACAGTTGGAATTGTAAATAAACTATTGATTGATAATGACGAATGGATTATTCGCTATGAAAACTATGCTGGGAAAATTACTGTAAATAAGCATATACATGAAGCGGGTAGAAAGAAGTTTCGAATATTTTCTCCTCTTTACCTTTACACAAGTATTAGTAATCTTTTATTTATTAATGTCCTCAATTATGATTTAAGATTTTTGGGGCAAAGTATTGCTAAAATAAAAATTAAGAACGATGTAGTTAAAATCAAAACTGACAGAATTAAAGATTCGAGTAATTTAAAATATTTTGGCATTGACATGCCTTTATTGGACGAAAATTGGGATAGTAATAAAGCAAATAAATTTAGAATTGAATTTAAAAAGTGCAAGAGCATCAAGGGACATAGTAACGAACATAAAATAGAATCAGGATTGCTTTCAGAATTTCATAGTAAGAGTAAAAGTCAAAAGTCACTTAGCAATATCCAACCTGTTCTTTTGGCTAATTCTTTTTTTCAAATGGCAACTCCTATTAAAGCGAGTTTATCTGAGATTATCTACTCAAATGATAAAGGAGGAGGAATCGATATTTTGTCAAGAGTAAAACACAAAAACCATAGTGTAAGACTTTGTGTTATGGAACTTAAGGACGAATATTCAAATTCAGAACCATCACAAAAAGTAATGAATCAAGCAATTGCTTATGCGACATTTATTGCCAATTTGCTGAGAGGTAAAAGTGGTAATAATTGGTATGAAATATTTGGATTTTCGGGAAATGTACCAGAAGTTCTGACAATTGACGTTTCAATAGTATTGCCTTACCCAAAAAAGGGAGAACCAGAAGATTTTAATAACGAAAGAGTTGAAATTTTAGAGAACACATATATCGAGCTTTACTCTTTATACTTTAAAGTAAAATCTAAATTTATTGATGGATATAATTACGAATTTACGGGATCTTTGAAAGAGGAAATGATGAGATAAAAAACTGCCAATAACATCAGCTACCCGGTAAGTGCTTCAGCGGTGGTTTTCGGTGTGTATCTTTCCGCTCAGTCCCGAGTACTCGGACTTGACTGGAAATTTCCCGCAATCCGCCCCTGCGTGTTGCTTCATTGTTAGTGTGCATTTTAAACTCGCACCATTTGACACGACATCAAATTTAGAAGAATGTTACGAGCCATGAGCTGTAATTCTCACACAGCATGATGATTATCATGACGAGTTCCATGTGGCCGTTAAAAAACAAATTATAAACACATGAAACCAAATTTAAAGATTGGAGATAGTATAATTGTACGACAAGGAGTTAAAGAGCCTGATTTTGAAGAGTTTGAATTAGCTGGTTGGCAGGGAAAAACTTTAGAGATTGATGCCGATTCAGACAAAGACAATGTTTTGAAAAGAGAAATTGTCAGATAAGTATCATTGGGTCTCACTTGGACAAGAAGGATTAAGAATTTCAAAGATACTTCATGGTATTGACCCGCAAAATGAAATGAAATGTTTGCAAAAATGGGTTTCTTTTCTAATGGGAATGGAGAAGGGTTGGGTGCAGTTATTTGTTGTAATTCCCACTCAAACCTCTATCTTTGTATTTTGATTTTCAGCAACAAATAAAATGGTTTAGTATGTATCAGTCTATTACAACAAGCAATTACACTTTTGAGGATACTATTCGCGGTAATTATTTATACGTTGATAAAACTGATTTTTTTCATCAATTGGTTAATGAAGAAAAGGGGGCCTATTTCCTTTCCCGCCCCCGCCGGTTTGGCAAATCGCTTTCAGTATCTATCCTGAAAAATATTTTCAAAGGGAACAAAGAACTGTTTAAAGGGCTGAAGATCTATGATATGCCCTACGATTGGAAGCCGTATCCTGTTATAAACCTGAATATTTCGCAGGCACCGTGCGAGTCGGCAGAGATACTTAATAGAGGATTATGTGCGATAGTGCTTTATAATGCAAAAGAAATAGGTATTGGATTATCTGACGAATCACATTCTGGATTATTGTTTAAGGAACTGATAGACAAGGCCAAAGACCTTGGCAAAGTAGTCATCCTTATAGACGAATACGACAATCCATTGGTCGAAAGTATATATGCCCCTCATATTGAAGATATTCGTCAGGTGTTGGAGAATTTCTATATTAACATAAAAGCATCGGACGAGCACCTGCGGTTTGTATTTATGACCGGAGTAACCAAATTCTCGAAAGTGTCG
>CAIXTV010000266.1 GCA_903922465.1 uncultured bacterium | reverse complement strand
TGGATTAAATGGAACTAATGGCACCAATGGTCCAACAGGGGCTAATGGAACCGCAGGAACCAATGGACAAACAGGTTATACTGGTGCTACTGGTGCCACCGGAGCTATTGGATCTATTGGCTTACAAGGGATTCAAGGGATACAAGGTTTCAGTGGTAAAACTGGAGCTACAGGTGCTACAGGAGCTGTTGGCTTGCAAGGCATTCAAGGGATTCAAGGTATTGCCGGTATGAGCGGCAGCACAGGTGTTACTGGCGCCGTTGGGGCAACAGGTGTTGCTACTCAAACATTAGAACAGACTCTTGGATTGGGGAATAGCGCTGGATATAACAGTATTAATATGAATAGTCAATCTATTTGGAATGCAAGTAATTTTAGTTTATTAACTAATTATATTACTCCTAGTATTATAAGCTTAGGAGGCACAAATTTAAACTACATTGACATGTATTATGGACATATTGCTGATTATTTTGGTAGTCATGGGATTGATGGACAAGTTTTGACAGTAAGGGGAACAAGCCCTTCTACATGGGTGCGTTGGGAAACTCCTTCCTATTTACCTACAGGTTTATTAGGACAAACCTTAAGACATGATGGAACAAGTTGGGTAGCCAATAGTAATCTTTTTAATAATGGATCTAATATTGGGATAGGCACAAGTTCTCCTAATTATAAATTGCATATTACAGGAGGAGATTTATTTATTCAATCAAGCTCAGGGAGTTTTAAACTGGGTTATGATGGAGGCAATAAATGGGAATTCTTTACAACGAACGGGGGGGCAGATTTATTAATGGGTGCTAACAATGGTTCTATTACACCAACGAGATTATATTTTGCTCAAAATGGTTATGTCGGAATTGGCTCACAATCTCCATCTCAAAAATTAACAGTAGATGTTGGATCTGAAGCTGCTTCAAATGGGATAACTGTTAAAAGAGCTGTTTCTACTTTGTATGATTTATGGGGTTTAAGAATTAACTACGATGAGGCTCTTGGCTCATCTCACTATATTTTTGACGATGCAAACGATTCTCATAGTTTAGACTTTGAATCAGACAACGCTATGGCGTTTAATACAGGGGGTCCCACACAAAGAATGTGTATTACAAACACAGGAATGGTTGGTATTGGAACAACTGCTCCAAATACAACATTTCATGTAAATGGTAACGGCACAGATGATATCTTCAGAATACAAAGACTAGGTGGTACGAAAATGTGGATGGATGCCACAGGTAAAATTGGTATTGGGACATTATTTACTCCTTCAAATGCTCTTGATGTATATGGTGGCATGACCATAGGTTATAATTATAGTTCAGTAGCACCTTCATGGGGTCTACTTGTTTCTGGTGCTGTTGGTATTGGAACAACTACTATAGCAACTGGATACAAACTTGCTGTTGATGGTAAAATCATATGCACAGAATTAACTGTTCAGCCTTATGCAAGCTGGCCTGATTATGTCTTTGCAGACAATTACAAACTCCCCTCTTTACTTGACTTAGAAAAACAAATTAAGGAGAACAAACATCTACCAGGTATTCCTTCAGCAAAAGAAGTAAAGGATAATGGCATTCATGTAGGTGATATGCAGACAATGATGATGGAAAAGATAGAACAACTTACTTTATACATCATTGATCTGAAAAAGGAAAACCAGAAAATGCAGAGTGAAATTGAAAGTTTAAAGAGTAAATAATTCATATTAAAAACTATGAAGACACTACTCAAATTAAACCGAATCGGGCTTTTGGGTCTGTTGCTTATTTTGGTTTATGTTTTGCTACCCCAATTAAGTATGGGACAACAAAGCAAACTCTGGAATAAACAATTAATTGCAATTGCTGACGATAATAGCCGGCCTGGTTTATTACGATTTAAACCCGGTTTGAAAATTTCACCAGATGTGCTTTTTAAGGAACAAAAAGCAGCATTCGATCTAAGCGAAAATGACAATATGATTGCATATCGCACAGAAAAAGACACCCTTGGATTTACACATACTCGATTTCATCAATATTATAAAGGAGTAAAAGTAGAGCAATCCGATTTTTTTATACATGAAAAAGACGACATGCTTAAAACTGCTAATGGTAAAATTATCCCAGGTATAAATCTGGATGTCAATCCTACTTATTCTGAGAATGATGCACTTGCAGCTGCATTGAAATCTATTAATGCTGAAGAATATCTCTGGCAAAATACCGATGCCGAGTTGATGGTTAAGAAACAGAGAAAAAACGAATCAGCCACATATTACCCAAAAGGAGAACTTGTATTAATGAGCATTTCTGAAAGCGATATTATTAGCGCTTCAAACATGCACTTATGCTGGGCATTTGATATTTACACTCATAAGCCTGGTGATGCTAACAGGGTATATATTGAAGCAAAACAGGGCACTGTCTTAAGAACAATTCCATTAAGCATGAACTGCGACCCAAGTGTAGCATCTGGAACAACTACCTGGTACGGAGCTTATAATTTTAGGGTAAGCAAATCTGGAAGCAATTACTTCATGAAAGACGACTGCTATACTCCAACCTGGTGGGTTAGAAATTGGAACGGCGGAAGCTATGCTGAATATAATGACGTGGATAACCTCTGGAATGCTTCTTCAAATCAAGCCGCAGTCCAAAGCATGTGGGGAATAGATAAGGTATATTGGTATTATAAAAGTAAGTTCAGTAGAAATAGCTGGGATAATTCCAATGGTGATTTAATTGCATTAAATAATGCCACCATAAGTGGTTCAGTAAATAATGCCTGCTGGAATTGCGATGGAAATGTTGTTACATTAGGAGCTGGGAATACTTCTGCTCCAACAGATGATTGGAACACGATAGATTGTGAAGGTCATGAATTTACCCATGGAGTTGTTCAGGCTACAGCTGGACTTCATTATAACAAGGAAAGTGGCGCTTTAAATGAATCATTTGCTGATATCTTCGGAACTTGCATAGAAAGATACGCTGAAGGTTATGCAAACGCTGACTGGACTTTGAATGAAGACAGAAACTCAATAATCCGCGATTTTGTTAATCCTAAGACCTATGGCCAACCCGATACATATGCCGGAACCAATTGGTATGTTGTTACAGGCTGCACACCCTCTAATGGAAATGACCAATGTGGGGTTCATACAAATAGTGGGGTTCAGAATAAATGGTTTTATCTACTCACTGATGGTGGAAGTGGTACGAACGACAACGGAGATGCATACTCTGTATCGGGAATTGGCATTGCCAAAGCAGAAGCTATAGCTTATCGTAATCTGAGTGTATATCTTAATTCTACATCTGGCTTTGCTGCTTCCAGAACCGGTTCTCTGCAAGCTGCTGAAGACCTTTATGGTGTTTGCTCCAACGAAGCCATTCAGGTGGGTAAAGCTTGGTATGCTGTTGGAGTTGGAATGGGTGAAACTTATTACGATCAACTTGTTACGGGTAATCTTGGGTGGGCGTTATTTGCTCTTACTTATCAAGGCGTTAATACTCTAACTGCTGGAACTTTAAACACGACAGTGTTATCAGGAATTACGGTAACCCTAAGGGCAGGCAATAAAGTTAGTGTTAAATCTCCCTTTGATGCTGCTTCTGGGTCAATTACCAATATTAAAACGGACCCTTGTAGCTTTACTGCTCATTAATTGTTCCTTGTTATGAAAAAATATGCATGCTTATTTATCAACATCTAAAGAAATAAATGCTTATCTTTGTACTCATATTACAATTAGAGACATAAATAATCATACAGCAATATTTTTGAATAACATCAAATTTGAACATAAAAATAAATTTAAAATTTAAAGTATGAAAAAGTACATCTTTATTTTCAGTTTTATTACTTTCTGCTTCAGTCTGCAAGCACAAGTAAAACCCGATGTAGTAAACTCTTTAGGTGGCAGCGCTCAATATGGCGGTGGCTATCTTGCCTATTCTGTAGGAGAGGCCGTAATTGGAACTGCTTCGGGTACGAATGCTACCATTACTCAAGGTTATCTTCAAACCTGGCAATCACTTGCCAAGAGTATTTCTCTAAATCTTTTCCTCGAAGGTTTATTCGATTTATCTACCCATAAAATGACAGAGGCCTTGGATGGAAATACTGGCCTGCCGCAATGGGGATATAATATCGCCGATCGCATTCAGGTAGATCTTTTTAATGGAACTGCTCCTTATAGCCCACTTGGGGTTAGTATCAGCGGCATTGATTTAGCAACTAGCGGCTTAGCTACATTCCAAATTTCATCTTCACACAATGGTAATTATTATATTAGAGTGCGCAATCGCAATCACCTCGAAACATGGTCATCTATTGCAGTACCATTTAACACTTCCACTGTTCATTATGATTTCACTTCTAGCATGACTCAAGCTTTTGGCGTGGATGCTCAAACTTTGGTGGATATTGGCAAGTATGCCTTTTATGTTGGTGACTTAGACCAAAATGGATGGGTTGATGCCGACGACTTTAATCTATTTGAGCCTAATTTAACTGCAGGTTCGGTAGGTTTTCTCACTTCCGATTTCAATGGAAGCGGATGGGTTGATGCCGACGATTTTAATCTATTCGAGCCACGTTTAACTTCAGGGGTAGCAGTTCAAAACCCTTGATTCTGCAAATTTACATTTAGTTCCAATTCTTAAAAAAATAGAACTAAGAATATTAATAAGGCTTGTACAAACGTACAGGCCTTTTTTGTTTTAACCCTTCTAATAAAAAAACACAAGTATATAAATCTGAAGTTCAATCCTCTGTTCTTAAGTGGGACGAACATCAAAATTAGTATGCTTTAATTATTCAATATTTTGCTCCAAAATTCTTTTTGCTCCAAAAATTTAAACTCCTTAACTTAATAACATTGCCCATTAGGGACGAAATAACAATTAGTCGGACAACATAATTTCAAATAATAAAAGAAAGGAGGCTTTAAAAAAAAGATTAGATGATTTTATCAAAAATGATTGAATTTAGTTCATTGAAGATTTTACTTTAAAAAAGCAGTCAAAAAACGAATCAATGCAGACATGAAATGAATCAATGCAGACATGAAATGAATTAATGCAGGCATGCAATGAATTAATGCAGGCATGAAATGAATTAATGCAGACATGAAATGAATTAATGCAGACATGTTTTGAATTAAAAACACATACATAAGAGATACTGTCGACACTGTCCCGTAAAGTGTGTTAACTAAAAAAGCTGATTGATTAACATTTCAATCTGGTGTCAAAAATAAAATCTGACGGTAATACAGAAATCATATTCGAATGAGAGGAAACGTTTTTAATACTCCGGTAATACCGAAAACAGCTCAATTCGATAACCACAATCCATTTTAATAATAAGGGGATGGTCTTTATCGTCTAATATCCAAAACTTATTACCCTTGTCGGTTTCAGCGTACAAAACATTTATTTGCAAACCGGTGTAAGCTTTTTGTGCCCAACATTTATCGGCATATTTAAAGCTAAGTTGTTGTTCAATACTATTAATCGTGATAATGATGGGTGTTTTCTTTTTTAATGCCAGATATATCTTTTTGCTAAACCAAACCGTAGTTGGATGAGTTTTAAAGGAAGCGTCCCTCTCGAATATGTTAATGTTACTTGAAGAATCAAGTTCAATCGAAGAAATGGCATTTTTACCTGATGTGTTAACTGGGCTCGACATCATCCAATTAAATGATATTTCGGAGTTAAACTTAATATCTCGCAGAATTAAAAGATAGGGCTTATTGCCATCATAAACATTATACTTTAATACCGCTTTTTCGTTAAGCCATTTGCTACCTTCTCTTATTTGGGCAATTGATGAAAAGTGACTAGCAAATATGAAAAGAAAAACCAGACAACAAATATTTTTTTTCATACCATATTCAATTATAATGCAAAGCCAGGCAGACACATAATATTTAAAACCTCATTGCATTCTACTAGGCAATTGATGAACATAGAATATGAATCTTAGGTCTAATTTTTTGCCTTTTAACTGTTATTAGGTGTTTGTTACTACCAGTTTAAAGCCAACTCCGTGCACATTAATCAGCTCAAGTGTATCATCTTCCTTCAGAAACTTCCTAAGTTTGGTCACGTAAACATCCATACTTCGTGCATTGAAATAACTATCGTCGTGCCATATTCTTTTCAGTGTATACGTTCTGTCCAGCACTTCATTTAGGTTATCACAAAGAAGTTTAAGCAATTCTGCTTCCTTGGAAGTGAGTTTTTGTTCAACCCCATTCGCAATAAGAATCTGACGAACATAGTCAAGCGATGATTTTCCGAAAGTATATATAACATGATTACTTTGACCATCAGCCTGCATCGAACGGCGCATAATGGCATTCATTCTTACTAAAAGTTCCTCCATGCTGAAAGGCTTGGTGATGTAATCGTCGGCCCCAATGTCGAAAGCTTTCAAAATATCCTCCTGCATCGACTTTGCAGTAAGGAATAAAATGGGGATTTTTTTATTGATGGCTCTGATTTCTTTGGCTAAAGTGAAACCATCTTTAACTGGCATCATAATATCGATAATGCAAAAATTATACGTATCGTGCATAAAACCCTCGAAAGCTTCTTTCCCGTTTTCGAAAAGCGTTGAAGGAAAGCCTTTAGCTTCAAGATAATTTTTCAGAATATTGCCTAAATTGTAATCATCTTCGGCAAGCAAAACTTTAATATGTTGATCTCCCATAATAATTAGGTTATTTAATTTCAGTAGGGCAAATATACTTTAAAAATTGAACCCTTTTTCAATTCACTTTCTACACTGATGTTTCCACCGTGGTCTACAATTATTTTTTTTACGTAACTTAAGCCTAATCCAAAGCCTTTTACGTTATGAATATTTCCTGTCGGCACTCGATATAAATTATCAAAAACCTTTTTCTGATTTGGTTTGCTTATGCCGATTCCGTTATCTTTTACTATTAAAAGAATTCCATTATATGAATCATGTGTCTCAATAACAATTTCGGGGGCTTCAGGTGTGTATTTATTAGCATTGTCAAGCAGATTATATATCACATTAGTGATATGAACCTTATCTGCAAATATAACATGTTGGGTTGCGTCAAAACAGCTTGTTATACTGCCTCTTTTTTTATTAACCTGCAAACTGATACTTTTAGCCACTTCTGTAATGATCTCCTTCAAATTAAGTTTTTCTTTTTTCAAATTAAGCTTACCCTTTTCGAGTAAGGCAGATTGCAAAATACGCTCAGATAGCACTCCCAATCGCTTATTTTCATCGCTAATAACATTGATGTAGTTGTTATAAAGCAATTCTGTTTTTTTGATATCGTTATCAACTAATGCTTCGCATGCAAGCGAAATAGTCGAAATAGGAGTTTTAAACTCATGTGTCATATTATTAATAAAATCGTTCTTCATTTCAGAAAGCTTCTTTTGCCTAACTAAGGTAAATAAAGTATAGGCAAAGATAAAAATAATCAGTCCAATCAGAAAAAACGCAGCGCCCAACATAAAGCCTAACTTACTAACGATAAAAGATTTCTCGTTAGGAAAATAAAGAATAAGATAATCGGGAACAATTCTCATTTGGCTTGGAAACAAAGTAAACGCCATTCCATCAGCAAGCAACTCAGGAGTATATCTTCCGGTTTTCTCAAACACTAAATGATTTCGCATATTGCTGAAAACACCAAACTCATAAGTTGTAGTAATACCTTTAGCTTTGAGCTCAGCATATAACATTGAATCGATGAGCTCAGGATGAATTTGATTTTCAATAGGTGTTGAAGGCTGAGTTCCAAAGAAATTACTGAAAATATTATCAAATATTGCATGCGGTGCAACTTTCTTTTTTGCCTTTGGAATTGGACTATTCAAATGATTTCTTGAGAATGTATCATTTAGTTGTATTGAATGCTTTGGCTTTTCCGAAAACAAATCAGCTGCAGGACTTTTCAAATTATTATGATCAAATCCAAAGCTCGTATCTATAGTTTTCTTTTTCTTTCCGTTTTCTTGCTCTGTATATTGAATTTTAATTAAGGATTTACTTTGTGTTTTCCCTTTATCAAAAACTTCTTCAAATGAGTTTGAAAAAAAAGAATTGATTTCGCTTGAAAACACATTATTCACTGAATCAATTATATTAAGTGGTGCGGTATTAGCGTTATATTGATTAACCTGCTGTTGCACTTCCATTTTTTCAAGCTTAAAAACCACGTTTGATACCGCCTCATTTACATCTTGAATAAAATTAGCTTCACTTACTTGAAGTGCATTCTTAATCCAGTAAATTTGCAGCCCTGCCAAACCCAACAGGGCAAGACTCATGGTAATAATAATAATAATAAAAACTCGTTTCTTCACTCTACTATATTGGTTTACACGCTACAAATGTAGGAATACTAATAGATGTACATAAGGAAGCTTAACATCTTTTAACGTTTGTTATTGTATGTTAACATTTTAGGCTGATTGCTTTATCTACTTTCGCAACATTCTTTACAACACTATTTTTTAATTTGTGCGTGTTAAAAAATTGTTTTTGGACTTGGTGAAACAGGGTAATGTAATAGTTACCCTGTTTTTTTGTTTTATATCAAATATTGCAAATTGGCTTTATTAATGAAACAATCACTACTTTTGCTACTATGTTAAATGAAGATATAAAACAAACCGTTGCTCTCACAGGTGCATCGGGTCATGTTGGAGCAAACCTGATGAGAGCATTAATTGCATCAGGCTACAATGTGAAAGTACTTGTATATCGGGACCACAGAGCTGTGGATGGGTTGGATGTCGAAATCATTAAAGGACATTTGCTTGATAGTGACTCTCTTGAAAACCTCATCAAAGGGAGTCAGTTTGTCGTGCATCTTGCAGTAGGAATTTCTATTTCTAAACACACTTCTTCTCAGGTTTACGACACCAATGTTAAGGGTACTGAAAATGTTGTTAAAATTGCCCTTCAAAATAATGTAAAGCGACTGATTCATTTCAGCTCAATTCACGCAATAAATCAATTCCCATTAGACCAGCCGCTAAACGAAAAGCGTTCCTTGGTAGATGATAATGCCTATCTTTACGATCGCTCAAAAGCAGAAGGTGAAAGAATAATAACCGACTATGTTAACAAAGGTTTGGATGCAGTTATCCTCAGCCCCACCTCAATATTAGGTCCTTTCGATTTTAAGCCATCCCTTATGGGACAAGTATTATTGAAAATAGCCCATAAACAAATACCTATGTTGATCCCGGGCGGATATGACTGGGTAGACGTTCGGGATATCTGTCAGGCAACAATTGCAGCATTACATCAGGCTCAAAAAGGAGAGAAATATTTGCTTTCAGGGGCATGGCTTAGTTTAACCGGATTATCCGAAATAATTGGAAGTGTCATTCAGAAGAAAACCGTAAAAACCGTTTGCCCTTTTTGGTTAGCCAAAGCAAGTCTTCCTTTTCTAAATCTTATCGACCGCATTCAAAAAAAGGATTTATTGTACACCAAAGAATCATTAAATATTCTGGTGACAGGAAATCGCAACATCGAATCATCAAAAGCAAAACAAGAGCTTAATTTTAACCCCCGCCCTCTCAAAGAAACCATTAACGATTCTTTTGACTGGTTTCAGAAGCATGGCTATTTATAAACTTTAATTATGACTGAATCTATTTTTTACCTGCTTATTTATTGTTGGATTGGAACTGCCATTATACTACTTCCTGTGTTGCTTAATGTGACCGCCCCCTATGGTCGTTTTACACGCAAAGGTTGGGGGCCAATGATTAATAACCGTTTGGGCTGGATCCTTATGGAATCGCCTGCCTTAGTTGCATTTTCCTTGTTTGTTTTCCTGGGAAAAGACACGATTAGCGGACTTATTGCTGCTTTCGTGGCAATTTGGTTGTTTCACTATTTGAACCGGGTGATTATCTTTCCTCTTCGCCTGAAAACACAAGGGAAAAAAATGCCTCTTCTTATCATGCTGTTTGCTTTATTCTTTAATTTAATGAATGCATTTTTCAATGGATATTTCCTTGGAAATCTAAGCCATGGAATATATGAAGGAAACGTTAGCTATATCAGGATTATTGCCGGATTTCTGATATTTGTTTTTGGTATAATAGTTAATTGGAACGCCGACAAAACCTTAATTAAACTCAGAGAAACCGGCACAGATTATAAGATACCTTTTGGAAAGTTATACCGATATATTTCTTGTCCGAATTATCTCGGAGAAATTCTCGAATGGACAGGCTTTGTGGTTATGGTTTGGAATTTACCCGCCTT
>CAIXTV010000265.1 GCA_903922465.1 uncultured bacterium | reverse complement strand
GATGAACCCGAATTAGTATACACTTCAAAGTCGAACAACCTTGGGAAATTCGCCAATGTGGTGGTAAAACCAGGCGATTACAACATCGTTTTCGTATGTGCAGGCAAGAAATCTCAAACCATTAACCCCTATCATTTCGCTCCGGGTTCAGAAGAAATCCACCATATAATATTTATTCCAAAATAGATATCTAACAGCTGGGAACTGTTAGATATGTACTCATAATTTTGGAGGCTTACTCGAAAGGGTAAGCCTTTTTTTTTGTGTAAATTCGAAAATGAAAAAATAATATTAGGTGGAAATAATATTTATACAATAAATAGTACATAGAAATTCTTATTGCCATCCTATTTTGATTGCCATAATTTGATCATTATGAATCTAATAGCGCATCCCATCCCAGTTAGAAACGAACTCATAGTTGAAGCCTAAGGCTATAAAAGATAATTGAGTTTGAGATAGCAAATATCATAGAACAAGCTGTTTATAAAGGGAGTTTATTGGGGGAAAACAATTAATCAAACTAAGAATTTTGTCAAGGGATATATGTGTTAAATAAGTGAAGAGAAAAGGTTTAAGTTTAAAAAACTGGCAAAAAGCAATTGATTGGGAAGAATTGATGATGAAAATCAAGAATAAAAATGATTGATTAGAAATGGGGAAATTGAAATAAGGAATAAATAATAGGGAGGGTCGATTTCAGTTTAAAATAAGCCATTATAAACATTGGCGGCATTTTCGGAACTTCCATCAAATATCTTTTTCCCATCTTTAAGGCAAATACCCCTTTTGCATATTTCCTTCACTTCGTTAGGGCTATGGGAAATAAATAGCAGAGTGGCCCCTTTTTCAATTATTTCGTGAATACGATTCATGCATTTTTTCTGAAAACCTTTATCGCCAACAGCAAGCACCTCATCAATCATAAGCAGTTCGGGCTGAGAAGTCATCACACTGCTAAAAGCCAAGCGAGCAAGCATCCCTGTCGAATACATTTTAGCTGGCATCTTGAGTTGTTCTTTGGTAAGTTCGGCAAAATCAGTAACCTTCTCAATCATTTCGACCCTAGTAGATTTATGATAATTGCCCGATAAAGCAAGAGCAATTCTCATATTTTCATAACCCGAAAGTTCAAGTTCAATACCGGCTCCAAGGGTAAGCAAAGGAGAAATAGGGACTTTAACTTCAAGGCTTCCCATTTCAGGCTTAATGATTCCTGCAATGGTGCGCAACAGGGTACTCTTTCCACTGCCATTAGGCCCCAAAATGCCAAGTGAATCACCCTTTTGTATCACAAGATCGACATTATGAAGCACCCTATTCTTCTGAAAAGGAGAAATAAAGGAGGCCTTAAGAATGAAATCTTTAACAGAATGCACTCCACTCCTATTCTTAAGGTAGCTAACCGAAACATTATCAAGTTTAATTACATAATCCATAATATCTATAAATTGGAAATGAATCCGTTTCGGGTTTTACGGTAAATTAAAATTGCCAAAATTGCAGTCACAGAAGTAATCAAAAGACAACGACCCAAATAATGCATCGAAAGCCCCTGACCCTCATAAAGAACGTTTCTTACAAGCTCGAGGAAATGAAATAATGGATTGTATTTTACAATAAACTTAAATTGCTCGGGCACTATCTTAAACGAATAGGCAATGGGCGAAAGATAGAAAAGGGCAGGATTAATGGTATTCCATAAAATGCCAACGTCTCTGAAAAAGACATTCAAAGAGCCCAATATCAATCCTACAGAAAAGATAAAAACAGAAAACAAAATTATCACAGGAATGAGATATAAAAGATTGAAGCTTATATGTAAGCCCATAAAATACATAATGACCAAAAAGGGAATTAATCCCAACAGGAAACTCACCAGCTCGCTTCCTAAATCGGTTATCGCATAAATAGTTTTCGGAATGTTGAGGGCCTTAATCAAATGGGTGTTTTTAATAAACACCAAACTGAGCTGAGTGGTAGCTCCAGCAAAATAAATCCAAAACACCAAACCACTCAGTACATAAAGTGGATAATTTTCGATGCTTGGAAATGCGGCAGAAAAAATGGCAAGAAATATGAGAAGATAGAGAAAAGGGTGGAGCAAACTCCATAAAAATCCCAAAGCCGAGTGTTTATACTTAAGCTGTAGGTTTTTATAAATGAGAAATAGGATGATATATTTGCGTTTGCTGCGCATTCCTGAATTTTTCATCAAAATAAAACATTTTTTGAATAGGTTTCAAATTAATATGGGAAAGTGGAATAAATAAAGCATAAGGAAATCATTATTCGCAGTCATATAACGACAGCCGAAAAAACAAACTTATTGGATTCCAAAGCAATCTTGTTTAACATCGATGTGACATTTATCAATAAAGGCAGGGGATTCATAAAAAGAAATAACTTTGTGCTTAAGAATTAAATTAATGAGGGGCACTTCTCACATCTATATCAATGGCAGGTTTCTGTGTCAGCAAGCAACAGGGGTTCAAAAGTTCGCACTTGGGACTGCTTTGGCATTGCAAAAAAAACATCCCGAAATAATAGTCATTTCGCCCAAAGGAAAGCACAATTCACACGGATTGAGGCTTAAGCAATCGGGCATAGGAAGGGGTTTTATATGGGAACAGCTATGGCTACCATTGTATTTATGGCTTCATCCCCATTCATTACTGATTAATTTTTGCAATTCTGCTCCACTATTGATAAAGAATCAAATTGTAAGCATTCACGACCTTGCATTTCTTAAAAAACCAGAATGGTTTAAGCCGGGTTTCAGAAAATGGTATCGATTTCTTATTCCACGCATTTGCAAGAAATCACTTAGAATAGCCACAGTTACAGAATTCATAAAAGATGAAATAATAAAAACCTACGCTGTTTCTCCTGAAAAAATCATTATCCTTAGTAATGGCATCCCTAAAATGGAATTCGATGAAAACAAACCCTTTCCTTACAAGTATTTGCTATTAACAGGGATTTATAATCCAAGGAAGAATGCCGGTTTTGTGCTTTCTCTTTTGCCTGAAATTAAAAAAAAGGATATACATATTGTTGGAGTTGGGGCTGATACTACTGTTTTTGCTAAAGTGGAATTCTTGCAAGATGAAAATCTGCATTTGCTTAAATATGTTGACGAAAAACAATATTACACTTTAATGAAACACGCTGAGGCTTTGGCTTTCCCTTCCGAATACGAAGGCTTTGGCATTCCTGTGCTGGAAGCCCTCATTATGAACACTCCAGCTATTGTTCCTGACATTGAAGTGTACAGAGAATCTTTTGCTGATTTGCCTTTATATTACACCCTTAATGATAGCAAATCTTTTCTTCAGGCTGTGGAAAGAATAAATATTCATAAGCCAAACTCCAATGAACTCACTTTTCTGAAAAATAAATTTAATTTTGAAGCGTCGGTAGAAATATTATCTGAATTGATAAATAATAACATCTCAAAGAAAATCAAACATTAGGAATGCCAAAAATAGCCTTAGTCCACGATTGGTTTAACGAAGCCGGCGGTGCCGAAAAGGTCGTAAGGGAAATTCTTTATTGTTATCCCGAAGCCGATGTTTTTTGCTTGTTCGATTTCTTCAATAAAGAAAATCGTGATTATTACTTATTTGGCAAGAAGACTCACAGAAGTTTCATTCAACGAATTCCATTTGCCAAACAGAGATACAGAAATTTGTTCCCACTCTTTCCCTTTGCCATCGAAACTCTCGACTTGAAAGATTATGATATTATCATATCCTCCTCTTCGTGTGTTGCAAAAGGAATTAAACGAAAACCAGATCAGTTGCATATTTCATATTGCCATAGCCCTGCACGCTATGCCTGGGATTTAAAGGAAGATTATCTGAGAGTGGCAAAGACAAAGGCTACAAAAATTGTATTAACTTACTTTTTTGAGAAACTCCGCAAATGGGATTTTAAGAGCAGCAATAGGGTCGACTTTTTCATTGCTAATTCTGTATTTGTGCAAGATCGAATAAAAAAATATTTTGAACGAGAAAGCACAGTTGTCTATCCCCCTGTTGATGTTGAAATGAAAGAAATTACCCAGAGTCCCCGTCAGGTGTATGTTTCTGTTTCGCGTTTGGTGACTTATAAAAACGTTGATCTTATAGTTGAGGCTTTCCGTCAGATGCCTGAGTTAAAACTCGAAATTGCCGGCGATGGCCCTATGAGAAAGCGAATCACTAAGAACCTCCCTTCTAATGTCACCTACCTAGGATATATTGATGACACAACCAAACGCCTCAAATTATCTCAGGCTAAAGCATTTATTGCCGCTGCAACCGAGGATTTCGGCATTTCTATCGTTGAAGCACAATCCTATTGCACGCCTGTAATTATTCCAGCTGTTGGAGGGTACAAAGAAACCGTGAATCAAAATACCGGGATGTTTTTTCAACAAAAAACAGTGGAAGATATGATTGCTACTATTCGCGCATTTCATTCTGGGAATAAAGTTTTTACTCGCGACCATTTCGAAGAAAACATTAAACCATACTGTGTTGAAAGATTCCGTAGCGAACTTAAGGCTTTTATTGATGAAAAAATCAGTTTACACCTTGCTTCAAAGTAAATCTAAAACTTGGAGTTTACAATGGTTCACAAGCTTGTTTTTCCTTGCCTTGTTTGCGTTTCCTTTGTTTCCACTTAAAGTAACGAATGTCATTTTAATTGCATTTTCAGCAAGCACTCTTATCTCGTTTTTAATCCATCCCATTCCTATCAAGAAAATAGTTTTACATAATCTGGTTTTTGTAATTCCTTTCCTACCCTATCTTATTGAATACAGCATTTTCAGCTTTAATCCTGAGGCACATTTCGAATTCGAGAAGAAGCTGTTCTTTTTCACTGCTCCTTTTTTTATTCCTGTATTCATTCAAATCACTGGGTTTAAAAACTACAGGCTTCCATTAATGATATTTGCGATATCATTATGTGTGTTGACTACTTACACTCTCCTGATTTTATCATACAAAGGAATACCTTTCATTAACACCAACTACGAGAACGGCACCTATATATTAAGAGAGAATTTTGAGCGTATTTCAGGACTTCACCCTACCTATTATTCAATTTTCGCATTAAGTTCAGCTTGCTGTTTATTGTTGCATTTTGCTACTTCGAAAACTTGGCTTCGATTGTTATCTATTTTTCTTGCAATTATGTTGGTCATCACAGTGTTATTATTAGCAGTAAAAATTGCCTTTATTACCATTGCTGTCTTTCTTGTTACCAGGATTATCAAGACAAACATAAATCCTATACGAAAACTAGCGTTAGGGTCGTTCGCTATTGCTGCATTCATGCTTACATTATTTACTGTGCCTTCACTCAATAAACGCATGATGGAAATAGCTTCGTGGCAAGAAGCCCAATCTATCGATAACAATACAGTATCGCAAAGAGTCAGCATCCTAAATTGCTCACTGCAGGTATTTTCGGAGCATCTGCTTGTTGGAACCGGCAGTCGTAACTTCCAAAAGGAATTGGATAATTGCTATCAATCTAAAGCATGGGGTAAGGGTAACGAACAACATTTCAATCCACATAATCAGTTTCTGTCAATAGGAATAAACTATGGCATGGTCACAATGCTGGCTTTCCTGGTATGTTTATTTTTAATCTTTAAAAAAATTAGACGATTCAAAGAAGGGATATACTTTGCTCTGGCCATCTTCTTGTTTTTCCTCAGCGAGTCTATGCTCGAAAGGCAAATGGGAATTTTCTTCTTTGGTTTGATTGCTTTACTTTTATATAATAACAATAGTCATTCAATATCTCAAAAATCAGTACTTTTATAAACTCAAATCTTAAAGCAAAACAATATGAATAGAAAGCAACTCATCGAAACTATCAAATCAAAAAAAACCTTTTTATGTGTCGGTTTAGATAGCGATATTACAAAAATACCCAGGCATCTTTTATCATATGAAGACCCCATTTTTGAATTCAATAAACAGATTATTGATAAGACCGCTCCCTATACTTTAGCCTACAAACCCAATTTGGCTTTTTATGAAAGCATGGGTTTAAAGGGAATTAAATCATTAGGGAAAACCATGGAATACCTTCACACTTATCATCCCGATATCTTTAGCATTGCCGATGCAAAACGTGGTGACATTGGCAATACTTCAACTCAGTATGCCAAATCATTCTTCGAAAAGGGTTCCGAGTTAGAATTCGACGCCGTAACCGTTGCTCCTTACATGGGCTTCGATTCTGTTAGTCCCTTTTTGGGTTATCCCGACAAATGGGTAATACTACTTGCACTAACTTCCAATAAAGGCTCCGAAGATTTTCAATTCCTAAAGCTTGAAGATGGTAGTTTTCTATATGAACAAGTCTTACAAACCGCTGCGAAATGGGCCGATAAGTCACAAATGATGTTTGTGGTAGGTGCCACTCAGGCAAACATGCTTGGCAGCATTAGAAAGCTCATCCCCAATCATTTTTTACTGGTCCCTGGTGTTGGAGCACAAGGTGGCAACTTGCAGGAAGTAGCGAAATATGGCATGACCCCCGACTGCGGATTGATGATTAATGCTTCGAGAAGTATTTTATATGCCGCAGCCGACGAAAGTTTTTCTGATAAAGCTGAAGAAGAAGCACATTCACTTCAACAAGAGATGGAGATACTGCTTAAAGAGTATGGAATCATTTAAAGCGCCTTACGTTAAGAACCCAATTTGAAATTCAATTCAAAAACATGGATGAAAAACAAAAAATAAGTTTTACATATGAATATCCTCGCCCTGCTGTCACAGTTGACGCAGCTATTTTTCGCTTTGAGAATCATTTGTGGGAAATGTTATTAATTCAACGCAAATTCCCTCCTTTTGAAAATTACTGGGCATTACCAGGAGGTTTTCTTGAGTTAGATGAAACCCTGGAAGAAGCGGTAATCAGAGAACTAGAAGAGGAAACAGGGCTTAAAGGAATTGCCATGGAACAGTTGCACACCTTTAGCGCACTTCTTCGCGACCCACGCCATCGTACAATCTCCACCGCTTTTTGGGGTGTAATGAATACACAAGAGACCTTAAAGGCTGCCTCTGATGCAAAACAAGCTAAATGGTTTTCAATAAACGACCTCCCACTTTTAGCATTTGACCATGAAGAGATAATTACCTTGGCTATTAAAAAATTAAAAACAATGTAGGCTTTTATTTGAGCCACTAATGAAAGTAAATCTCATTATTAGCATACCCCCGTATTGCTTTTAAATGATATTTGAAAAGCATTATACATAACAAAAAACCTACTTGAGTTTTAATTGTTCTAAAGATAAAGAAAAACCCCTGCTTCCTTAACCCCTTTTAAAAGAGTTTTAAAGCCTTACTTAACAAAGTTTGAGCATCGCCCTAACAACAGCCTCTGTGTCGCTGTATATTTGGCTAAGACCGGCATCGAGCATATAACATGGAGCCGTTACAACTTTATTCTTTTCGTCAACCACAGCTATTCCATGTTTTGACTCAATATGTTTTGCGCCCATCTGCTTGATATTACTGGCAGTATTATCATCCCTACCTATAGTAACTTCAATATCAACTAGCACTTTAGCGAGTAAAACTGGAGCTATGCATAATCCTCCAATAGGCTTATGAGCCGAATGGAACTCCTTGATAACCCTATCAACTTCAGCATTCACTATACAATCAACCCCATCAAATGCATAGGAACACAAATTCTTAGCTACCCCAAAACCTCCTGGGAAAACAATACCATCAAAATCATCCTGCACAAGTTTATCTAATGATTGTATTTTCCCTCTTGCAATTCGGGCCGATTCGATAAGTACATTCCTATCCTCAGGCATATCCTGACCTGTTAGATGATTCTTTGCAGAATATTGTGGAATATCGGGAGCAAATATCTCATATTGGCATTGGTTATTGTCCAATGCCAGCATTGTTAAAACTGCTTCGTGAATTTCAGAACCATCATATACCCCGCAGCCTGATAATATAACAGCAAAACTTTTCATAATACTAACTTATTATTCGGCTACTTTGGTTTTCTTCATGATGGCAACAATCTCTATCACAAATCCGGTTAGGAGTAGAATAGGTGATAAAGTCAGCCTTTGAAAATCAAATATTTTTTCACTAAAAACAGCAGGATCATCTGATCCTCCTCCTATCATGAGAACAAACCCAAGAAAAATAAAGAATAGGCCAATTAGCATTAAAATATAATTCTGTTTTCCGAAAGCCAAGGTGAGTCCATGAGGCTGTATTGGAGCTTTAGTTTTTGTACTTACTGTCTTGCTTACAGTTGGTTTATGTTTTTCTTTCATATGTTTAAGATAATTATAGGTTTAAAGAAATATAGATTTAATTTTAATAATGATAAAGATAATCGGTTTTAATTCTAAGATATTTTCTCACAGCAAAATAAGTTGACAAGAAAGAAAGTAAGAATCCCATCACCAAAACAAAGCCTGTTAATATCAGGTACATGTCAATATCTAGCAAGCCGATAAGTTCAGGTATCTGCTGTTTAGCAAAATACACAAGCCCTCCTAACAAAGCCAAAGCAATTAGGGCGCTGATTAGCCCATTGCTTATACCCCTTAATAGAAAAGGTTTACGAATAAAATACTGTGTTGCCCCTACCAATTGCATACTCCTGATTAAAAACCTCTTCGAAAACACCGCAAGCCTGATGGTATTATTTATTAAAGCCATTGCAATAACTAGCAACAACAAACTAAAGGCGAGTATAAACAAACTTATTTTATTTACGTTTTGATTTACCAAATCGACCAGCGATTTTTGATAATTCACTTCTTTAATTATTTTATTTCTCAGAAGATCCTTTTCTATACCTTCCATGCTGGCATTATTTGCATATTCAGCCTTAAGCCTCACATCAATTGAAGGAAGCAATGGATTGTAGCCTATGAATTTTATAAAATCCTCCCCCAATTCTTTACTAAAATCCTGGGCTGCTTTTTCTTTGGTGATGTATTCCGTTGATTTAACATAAGGTGCCGCATCGATTAACTTCTTCAGTTGAATCATTTCTGCTTCCTTCACATTCTCATTGATAACCACCGAAAAACCAATGTTTTCCTTGACATAATCAGACAAACGCCTCGAATGAAGAACAATTAGGCCTAATAACCCTGCCATAAATAGCACTAGCGACATACTCATTATAGATGTTATAAATGAGGATGTTAGCCTACGTCTGGTGGATTTTTCTTCTTTGTTTTCCATGTAAGTGTAATTACCTGCTAAAATTATAAAAAATTCTTATCGATTCGATAAAATATTTGTTCTAAGAAAGAATTATTCTATCAAACCTAATTGTTTACAGGCGTTTTGGGCTGCACTTTGTTCGGCTGTTTTTATCGAATGACCATATCCTTTTCCTAAAGAATCGCCATTCATCATCAATTCTACAACATATTGATGCTGAAATCCAGAACCTAACTCCCCAGTTACAATAAATTCATGTGTTTTCTTTTCTCTTTGAGCCCAGTCAATAACTTTACTTTTAAAATTAGTATCGTTCAACAGAACTTCATCAATATTAATATGCAAATTAAAAATTCTTTCGATTAAAACCGATTTTGTGAAGATAAAACCCCGGTCGAGGTATATGGCCCCAACTATTGCTTCGAAAGTATCCCCTGCAACCGATCTGTAAACGTTGTTTGACGATGAATCCAAATTCACCATCTTATCTATTCCAAGTTTTACTGAAAGCTTATTCAGGTTTTTCCTGCTCACTAAGCGAGAACGAATATCAGTTAAAAATCCTTCATCGTGGTAAGGAAACTTTTTGAACAGAAAATCAGCAATTACAAGGCTAAGAACGGCATCACCCAAATACTCGAGGCGTTCATTGCTTTTTCGTAGGCCTTTTATGGTGTCTACCGAAACTGAACTATGTCGAAATGCAAGCTTATACAGATGAATATTATTTGGATAAAACCCAAATATATTCTTAATGCGTATGCATAACTTTTTATCAGAAGAGAAGAGGAATTTAAGAAAAGGGAAAAGCCAATTCACCAATTTCGATCAGGAATATTTCTTGAACACTATTGATGCGTTATGACCTCCAAAACCAAACGAATTACTTATAGCTGCATTCACTTCTCTTTGCTGAGCTTTATTGAAAGTAAAATTGAGTTTTGGGTCGATATCTGGATCGTCCGTAAAATGATTGATGGTTGGCGGTACTATACTATTTTTCATTGCTAATATTGTAGCAACTGCTTCAACTGCAGCGGCAGCTCCTAAAAGATGCCCTGTCATCGACTTTGTCGAATTGATGTTAATGTTGTAAGCATGTTCTCCGAATACCTTTAATATTGCTTTTGGTTCGGCTATGTCTCCCTGACCTGTTGAGGTTCCATGTGTATTGATATGATCAATTTCTGTGGGTAACATATTGGCATCTTCCAAAGCAAACTGCATTGCTTTTGCTGCTCCAAATCCATCAGGATGAGGTGAAGTAATATGGTGTGCATCTGCAGAAAGACCACCGCCACCTATCTCAGCATAAATTTTTGCATTTCTCGCTAGGGCATGATTTAATTCTTCAACGATGAGGGCGCCTGCACCTTCGGCCATAATAAAACCATCGCGGTCCTTATCAAATGGCCGGGAGGCAGTGGCTGGATCATCATTTCGAGTTGATAGGGCATGCACTGCGTTAAACCCTCCAACTCCAGCAGGATTTATTCCCGCTTCTGAACCTCCGCTTATAATTACATCGGCTTTTCCTAAGCGTATATAATTAAATGCATCGATTATAGCATTCGCCGCTGAGGCGCATGCCGATGTGGTGGTAAAATTCGGCCCCCTAAATCCATACATGATGGAAATATGGCCCGATATAATATCACCAATTAATTTCGGAATGAAAAAGGGGCTAAAACGAGGTGTTCCATCACCAGCCGCGAACGCCATTACTTCATCCAGAAAGGTGGTAAATCCACCAATACCTGTCCCCCAAATCACGCCTGCTTTATCGAGGTTGAGTTGCTCAACATCGAGGCCGGAATCTTTAAAAGCTTCCGAAGCTGCTACGATTCCATAATGGGAAAAGGGATCATGTTTCCGAACTTCTTTTCTGTCAAAAAACAGAGAAGCATCAAAGTTTTTTAGTTCACAAGCAAATCGTGTCTTGAACTTGGTAGCGTCAAAATGGGTAATATCGGCACAGCCGCTTACTCCATTTATCAAGTTCTTCCAATATTCGTCTACGTTATTACCTATAGGTGTTAATGCACCTAAACCAGTAATTACAACTCGTTTTAACTCCATTTAATATTGTTTTCGATAGTAATAAATTACTTACTTTGCATTGTTTTCAATGTATGCAATAGCATCACCTACGGTTGCAATCTTTTCAGCTTGATCGTCGGGAATAGCAATATTAAATTCTTTTTCGAATTCCATAATTAATTCTACGGTGTCTAATGAATCAGCTCCCAAATCGTTCGTGAAACTTGCGGCTGGGTTTACTTCATTTTCATCTACACCAAGCTTATCAACTATGATAGCTTTTACTCTTGTTGAAATGTCTGACATGTTTTTCTCCTTATTTTGATTAAACAAGATGCAAAGAAATGCATTTTACCCAAGATTACCAAAAAAATCTATCCTATATTTTCTTAAACAAAGTTAAACTACTGTATTTCAACGCAATTTCCTGTTGAAAACTTATTTGATTTCTTGGACTTATTTTTTGCTTTTCGGTTTATTTGTCTAATTTTGACCCCTTAAATTCTTACTTATGATTAAACTTGCTGTTTTTGCTTCAGGAAATGGGTCAAATGCTCAATGCATCATTCAATATTTCAAAAACCATCCTGGCATTGAAGTAGCTTGTGTTTTCACAAACAATCCTAATGCGTTTGTAATTGAACGTTCGAATGCCCTTGGAGTTCAATCATTTATTTTCAATAAGAAAGATTTATATGAAAGCCCTCTTGTCATTGAGAAGCTCCAAGAATTAAATATTTCATACATTATTTTGGCTGGTTTCCTTTGGCTTATCCCCGAAAACATCATTAATGCTTTCCCTAAAAGCATCATTAACATACATCCTGCCCTTCTTCCCAAATTCGGTGGGAAGGGTATGTATGGCATGCACGTGCATGATTCGGTGATTATGAGTGGTGAAACTGAATCGGGGATAACTATCCACCTCGTTAACAAGCTTTACGACCAAGGAGATGTTGTTTTTCAGGCCAAATGCCCTATTGAAACTAACGAAACCCCCGAATCTCTTGCCCAAAAAATACATGTATTAGAACATGAAAATTTCCCCCTTGTAATTGAACAAATTATTAATTTAAATGGTTTTTGATATATTATGGACGACGAAAAAAGAAAATACACCAACGGTGAAGTAACCGTATTTTGGAATCCCGACCTTTGCATTCATGCTACAACCTGTTATATGGAGCTCCCCGAGGTTTTCAAACCCTTCGACAGACCTTGGATTGACATGAGTGCCGCCTCAACCGAACGCATTATTGAAGTGGTAAAACTTTGCCCCACGGCAGCTATCGATTTTATTATGAATAAAGATTTAAAAGACGACGAACTTGTCGCCGAAACTCCTGCAGTTTTCGAAGTTAAGGTTAAGCCTAAGGGTCCTTATATTATTTCAGGCGATTTCACTTTGCAAAATGAAGATGGTAAAACCCTCGAAAAAAGAAGCAGAGTGGCTCTATGTCGTTGTGGGGCTTCTATGAATAAACCTTTTTGCGACGGCGAGCATAGTTTCATCAACTTCGAATAAACTTCTATAATATAAACTGTTGAGTTCGGCACTATAGCTGAAACTCGCAATCTATTCGAAGTCGAACTGCTGCTGCAGTTTACTCAATGATGTCATCATCATCATCATCCTCATCTTCATCTTCAAACTCATAAGAAGTTCTCACTCCTATCCTATCAATACTTGAAGCAATGTGTTCGAATTTCAAATAAACAAATGCATCTAAACCAAAAAGACCATCAGGCTTATTCATTGGGCTCGATGATGTTAACATAAGTCCAAATTCTTCAATTAGCATTGCACAAAATGCTGGACATATTTTCTTATCCGAAATAACTTCCAATTCCGTAAGATAATAACCCTCAGCTACATCTTTAAATACATATCTTTCCTTGTCCTCTAAATCGTCACAAAAATTAGAGAAGTCGGGCAACCATTTGAAGGCAGGTTTAACAAAATAACTATGCGAAACGGCTCCTTCTTCATTTGAAGAAATTACATATTCCCTTTTGGTCAACAGCGGAAATCCTTTTATGAGTTCCATATAAATTAATTTTAAGGTTTTTAAATGTTGGTTTTATTCTTATTTAAATCAATATGATGTATTTTTATTGAATACGTAGGGTCTATTCTATTTGATATCTTTATTTGTTAACTCTAATGTATAAATATTTGTTCCGGTTTTTATAAAGCCTAAATATAATATGTCGTTTTTGTAAGTCCAGCTTTCTCTTTTCGAAATATCTTTTTCCACAGCAATCCTATCAGTTGTCTCAATTCTAAACGTATTAAAAAATTTCTCCTTTTCGTCATGTGGATTTGATCCCTTCTCTGTTAATTTATACATCAATATATCTGTCTATAGATCGACCCTTCTAGAAGAATCCATCATATTTTTAGCAGCTCGAAATTGAATCATTAGTGTACTATCTGATTTATTTGATAGATAATACTCACACAAAATTGCAATATCGCACCTTGTCAAAGAAATAATTATAAAAATAAATCCGATGATATTGTAAATTCTTTTCCCCATTGTTTTTATATTTCAAAAAGTACATAAACAATTCACAAATCACCAAACCACTAAATAACTAAATAGCTAAACCCCTAAATAGCTAAATAGCCCCATCAAACAATCACCGAATTCAGCAAAATTTTCTCCCTCGTCACCACAGTCACAGGATTAACCTTCACCAAATTCCCCTTTGTAACCACCTGATTATAATCCGTTGGCTTTATCCCTTTCGCAACATAATTTCCATTCGCATCCGTATATACCGTTTTCGTCCGTCCACCATCCACCGGCATAAACTTCACCTTTGCCCCTTTTACAGGCTTTCCATCCTTCGTCGTAACCTGACCATGAATCTCAGTCTGCAAAGCATCATGACGCATAGCAGCAATCAAATTCGAAGCCGTATAATCCTTTGCCTTTGCAGGACTCGAAATCTTAAAAATCAACTTCCCTGCCTTCAGCGTTGGGGCAACATAAGTAGTCCAATAATCATTATACAATATCATGTCTTCCTCAGTCGTACTCGAACGCAATTGCCTCATGCTGGTCTGAGTATAATTATCGGCCTTGATAGTTGCAAAAGCCTCCACCAAAGCATCTTGCATAGCCGTAGTCATCCCTTTAGTTTCCAGCACCGCATGATTTTGGGCAATATTCCCATTCAAAATATGACCCGCTGCAAGCAAGGTTTCAACATCACCTTTATCAATAGCAACCCTCACTACATGAAGCCCCATATCCTCAACTTTCATATTCAACCCAGCTTTAGCGCTGTCAAAAAATATTTCGGCAGAATTCAATAGAGGCCTCAAACCAAAGCTATTATTAATCACATTAAGTGTAACCACTTTCATCTGATTAATTATAACTTTAGGATACACCACCCCTTCTATTATGATAGTTTGTGCCAAAAAATCAGCAGGAAAAGGAGCATGAAAAGCAATATATGGCAAGAACGCGCTCGCGTCTCTAACCAAACAAATCTGAACAGAACCACCCAACACCGGCAGTTCATAAACTCTACAAGGAAACAATTTTTTTTCCATAACAATAATCAATTTATAGTTTATTAATATAAAACTCTTAAGCTACGCTTGAGTTTGCAAATATAAGCTTTTATTTTAACTTCCAAACTTTTTTTTATTTTTTTTATGATTTTCTGCTTATAAACTCAGTTTTCATTCTAAAACCCTATAATATCAATATCCCAGGGTCGAAAGTTGACTATTTGTTCCTAAGCTTTGATTATGAATCCTAAGGTCTTGCTAATACATTCTGAGGTCTTAATTATAAATCCTGAGGTCTTGTTGATGAATTCTGAGGGCTTAATTATAAATTCTGAGGTCTTGTTTATGAATCTTGAGGTCTTAACTATGCATTCTGAGGTCTTGCTAATGCATTTTGAGGTCTTAATTATACATTCTGAGGTCTTGCTAATGCATTCTGAGGTCTTAATTATACATTCTGAGGTCTTGTTTTTTCAATAAGGACGGGCATTTCAGAAATTTCACCTTTTCGCTCACTTTGCTCCAAAATCAATAATTTTTCAATAGTTTTACCTGAAACCAACTCCCTCTTACAACATAAAAACAAATCCAATGCCAATAATCCTTCATCACTTCTGCCTTCGCCCTAAACCATGAATTGGCAACTTTCTTAAGTTGTCAATTCTATATCTCTCCTATACTTTCAATAAAAACCCTCAACAACTATTTCCCATAAAAAAAGGATTGACCACTTACTAAAAGCAATCAATCCTTCCCTCCTTTAAATTTTGAACTTAGGACTTAAAACTCACAACTCCCCCACTCATAACTTATAATTCATAACTCCTAACCCAAACTCATAACTCATAATTCAGAACTCATAACTACTTAACGATCACTTTCAACGCCTCATCAGTAGCTTGTAGCATAGGTTGAACCGAAATCTCGCTACCCACAGCCTGTTTCATCCAAACCTGAGGAATTAATCTTCCATTTTTATAAATTCGCTGAATCTCATCGGCAAAATTCTTTCCCGCAATCTGTTTTTCAATCTGAAAATCGATCAAATGTCCGATAGGATAAGCCGATAGATATAAAGGAGAATCAATCATATGACTATAAATGCCCAATATCGGCTGATCTTTTACTCCAAAGACATCGGCATAATAAGCATTCCAAATCTCTTTGGCAGTGCGGATAACCTCTTCTTTCAATTGGATAGCCGTAGCCTTAGGATTTTCATAAAGCCACTTCCAAACCTTAATATCCACCAGCGAAACGCCCATAATTTCGTAACATGCCCAGAAATTATCGAGAGTTAACATAAACTCTTTGTTAGGATTGTTGTCTTTTATACCTAATAGTTCGAGATCGCGCTTCTGATATATAAACGCCAACGCTTCAGTGAAAGCCGTATTCGGAACTCCGTTCATCAGATAATAATCCACATCGTTCAGCGAAATCGTTTGCTCCACATTATGACCAAATTCGTGTACCGCAATGTTGTATCCTTTATAATTCATCCCGTCTTTTCCAATGCGAGTGCGAAGATGCGCTTTGTCGGTTTTCATTTGAGCTCCCCATGCATGTCCTGCCCCTCTCGAAGCATCCACTGTGATTTTTGAAGTAATCCAAGTCGCTTTCTCTTTAGTAAAACCAAGTTTAAGTAAGAGGTTTGGCAAATCACTTTCAAAAGCATCTTTGCTTGGATATTTAGCTTTTACCTTAGCATCCAACTCTTCCTGAGAAACGGTGTTTCTTGCCTTAAACCCATCATACCAAATGTCGAAAGGTTGCAGTTTTCTTCCCAAACGAGTGCTAATAAGCTGACCCACTTGCTTAACTTCCTTTGAAGTAAGCAACGAAATGAAAAGCTTTTCCACGTCATCCACCGGAATTTCCATTTCTTGTTCAAACTTCCTTTGAATATTGGTAGGATACATCGGACTATAAGCATCAATATCATGTAATGCCTTGAAAATATTCAGTAAATGCTGATAACGTGTATCAGGTTCTGGCTTGAAGACTATGTCTTTCCCTGTTTTCAATAATTTATTGCTATAAGGATTCCACGTAAAGTTCGAATCATTAATCACATCCTGAGGAATTTCCTGCGAAATGATGCGCTTCATAACTTCATAAATCATTTTTTGCTTTTCTAGTCCATTAGTAGCATTGTAATTGGCTTTCAATTCGTCACGTAGACCCCAATGAGTAATCAGTTTCATTCCTTTTGGGAATAAGCTTTTGTTCTGATTATCTAAAAGATTGCCCATATAAATATTATAGTTAGAAATATAGGTATCTGCACCAGTGGTAACTTCTGAAGACTTTTGAATAAGCTGCGCAGGTATTCTTGAAGTAAACATATCTCCCAAACGAGCATAAGCCCATTGTTCACGTGTCCAAGTACTTCCTTTTTCTGTTTTATCTTTTAAAGAATAAAACGGAAAATTGAGAAGAGTAACAAAAGCTATTTTGTTTTCAAAGAAATCATCGTTGATGTGAGCAGAAGGTTCATAACCTCCAAAGAGATCATCAATTGGCATAATTTCACCCTGATCGATATGAAGCTTTCGTTTCAAGTCTAAGCTCATTTTGTTGAAATTTCCATAAATCGATTCGAAGTTGGCACTTAAACTATTGAAAGTTTCCACAAGTTTTGCTGTGTCTCCAATGAAATTTTCCGTACAGAATTTCTCGAAATCCTCTTGCTTACCTTCTTTTTGTGTCCAAAGTGAAGCCGCTTGCTGAACGCCTCTGTTTATACGCTCAGTTAGAGTTTTGCCATATTTATCAACTAAGGCTTTTTGAGTTTTCTCAACAGTTTGTTCTGTGATAAAGTTCTTTTTTGTGTTCATTTTTTTATTTTTTGGCTGACATTGTGTAAAGCCTAATAGACCAACAATAGCTAAAAAAAGCACGAAATTTTTCATAAATATATTTGTATTGGTGAATAAGCAAAAGTATAAAGTTTATTTGAAATTCATATTGAAAATGCTATTAAAAACAAAAAGCTGCCTAAGCAGCCTTTATTTATTATAGCAAATTGCATTTAGTTATATAAAGCATATAGGGCTATCAAAGCCGACATAACAGCAATATAAATTATCCAATGTATTTGCCTACCTATTGCATTTAGTATTTTCATGAGAACCTCCTGATTTATATTTTTCTTACAAGACAATATATTGAGGCAAAAGGTTGCCTGATTAAACAATTTTAACATCTTTTTATTTTTATTAGCACAAAAAGCATGCATCGCCACTATTTAACAACGTGCTATAACATTAATTTTATTGCAGATATGAAAAGATTTTATTTTTCCAATCATCTTATTCTGTAATTTTGTATTTTCATTT
>CAIXTV010000264.1 GCA_903922465.1 uncultured bacterium | reverse complement strand
TAACGTTAACATCTCAGAAATCATCTTTTGAAGGTCAACAGGCATTTTTCGAACATTGATAGCCATATTTTGAACATCGACAGGCATATTTTAAACATTAAAAAGCATATTCTGAACATTGACAGCCATATTTTGAACTTTGACAGCCATATTTTGAACTTTGACAGCCATATTTTGAACATGGAAATGCATATTTTAGAACATTGAAAAGCGTTTTTCGAACATGATGAGCCATTTTTTGAACATTAAAAAACATATTTTGAACATTGACAGCCATTTTTTAAACATGGAAAGGCATTTTGCGAACCTTACTTGCCATAATTTGAACATTGAAAAGGTGAAAATTAAAGGCTTTTGGGGTATTGTTCATTGAGTTTGTCGAAGCGTGGGGTGCTCCTTTAATGAAAGGCATTTCGGCAGGCTCAATGACTAGGGAGCATATCCAAAGGGCAATTCGGCAGGTTCAATGGCATGAGGAGCGAGTTCAAAAGGCATTTCGGCAGGCTCAATGACCAATCGAGGTGGCTCAATGACCAACCTTATAGCATACCTCAATGTTTCACCTTTTTCATACTATTATTTGTAGCAATATTAAACCTTATATGAAATATATTTCAATGAAAAATGAATTTTATTTTCTTAATATTCAATGTTTTAAATTATTATTGAAATTTTTTTTCATTAAATGTATTGTCTATTCAATTTATTTTTATATCTTCGAGGCCTAATTATAAAACACATTATATGTTATGATTTAATACATTTGTAAATTACAGATATCACAATTATAAACCAAAACAACAAAGCTTATGGATAATGAAAAACAGACGGAATTGACCAGAAATTTGAATTTAAAAACCGAATTGGGCAATTCCGCCACCATTTATGTAAACAATCCTGCGATGGTTACGGCGGCGGCTGATTTTAATGCTGCAAACGACCTTAACCTACAGGCTGCGAGCGAGTCAAATCCTAATAATAGCGGGTACTCGAAGGTAAAAAACAATTATAAAAAAACCTTAAGTAAAAATGCTGCTAATCTTTCGGGGAAGGCTTATGTTAAGCTCAATAAATTGGGCAAAATCAGTATAGCCGATACTCTTTCTATTAATCCTACTGATTATTTTTCTCTTGCCGATAGTGCTTTTACTGCTTTATGCAAAAAAGCACACGACATTATGCTTGCTAACGTTGATGATTTAAAACCTGATTATGTTACGGAAGCTATGCTTACTGCGTTTCTAAATAAAATAAACACTTTTTCGGGCTTACAGGGAACAAGTGATTTAGTACATGAGGTTTCTCCATTGCTAACCGAGACTTTTAATAAAAGTTTTTACCCTGTTCGGCTGGCAGTTGAGGAAATAAAACTGATGGTTAGAGATTTTGATGATCCTGATTATCAATATTATGATTCTGCTTTTTATAGCAGAGTGATGACTGCTTGCGAAATGCCTACTGTAAATGTTCATCATACTTATGTGAATATTGTTGTTATAGATAAAAGTACGGGCAAGCCGATAGAAGGGATATTTTTTAGCCTGGAAAATGCTAAAAAATCGGGGACTACGGATTGGGAAGGAAAACTAACAATTGAAAAAGTGAAATCCGGAAAAGATTTGCTTACGGGTGTGTTGAATGGAAAAACCGTTTATAGTGAGCATATTGAGATTAAGAAGGGAAGGGATAATGATTTTAATATTGAGTTGACTGTAGAAAGTACTTAAAGTGCCTAAAGTACTTAAAGTGCCTAAAGTACTTGGAGTGATAAAGTTAAGCCTGCCTCTTGGGGTGGGCTTTTTTAGTGAACAGTGAATAGTGAACTGTGAATAGTGAACTGTGAATAGTGAACAGTGAATAGTGAACAGTGGATAGTGAACAGTGGATAGTGAACAGTGAACAGTGAACAGTGGGCGGAGGGGTTGGATTGAAATATATTTTTTTGTTTTTAAGTTAATGAATTGTTTTTAATTATAACTTTGAAGTCTTAATGGAAAAGAAAATTATTTAACCCCAATTATGACGAAACCCCAACCCCTTAAAAAGGGGCAATAACAGAGATGCACATGGAAAAAAGATTATTTTTAATGGATGGATGGGGATTGTGCGGTGGTTGGAGGAGGAGAGGGATTAGGGTATAGGAGGGATAAACAAAATATGAATTAAAAGTAAATTAGTATTACATGAACAAACACGACCTCATACATAAAATAAAATCGCTCGATACGTTCTCGCAGGATGAACGTGCTTATTTGATTAATCTTGTGAATACGAAAAAGAAATATGGTTTGGTGTGGGAGGATAAGCCGGAGGATGTGGAAGAGCAATTGCGCGAAAACCTGCCGGTGTTGCGCGAAGTGGTTGAAAGGAGAATATTAGCTAAAGACCTGCCGCAGCAAGCTGCTAAACCCATTGGTAAAACACAGCAATCTACTATTGATTTTATTGAAGAAGAAGAAAACACAGAACAGGAGTTATTAAAAGAAGCCGAAGCACCCAACCATATACTGATAGAAGGAGACAATCTACATGCGCTTACAGCCCTTACTTTTACTCATGAAGGGAAAGTAGATGCAATGTATTTTGATCCTCCGTATAATACTGGAGCAAAAGATTGGAGATATAATAACGATTTTGTTGAAAAAGAAGATACTTTTAGACACAGTAAATGGATTTCCATGATAGAAAAGCGCTTAAAGATTGCGAAAAAACTTCTTAATGAATCTGGAATTATTTGTGTTACTATAGATGATTATGAATTGCCAAGATTGTTTTTATTGATGGAAGAAATATTCGGTGAAGAAAACCACTTAGGCACTCTTGTTATAAGAAATAATCCATCAGGAAGATCCACAGTTAAAGGAGTTTCAATTACGCATGAATATGGTTTATTATTTGGCAAATCGAATTTATCAAGAGTAGGACGTTTAGAACGTAATGAGAAGCAAAATAGTCGATATGATGAGTTGGATGATAAAGGAGCATTTGAATGGGTGAATTTCAGAAAACATGGCGGAGTTAAAAAAGAGGCTCCTTCAATGTACTATCCATTTTATCTAACAGAAAACAATTTTAGGCTGCCAGAACTACGTTGGGAGGCTGAATCTAAAGAATGGATTATATTGGAAGAACCAAAAGAAGATGAAATAATTCTTTACCCTGTTGATGAAAAAGGATTAGAAAGAAGGTGGAAATGGGGAATTGAAAGAGTTAAAAATAGTTTAGATGAATTTTGCGTTAGATATGATAGAATTGGAAAACTTGGTATATATGTAAAAACTCGAATTAATGAAGAAGGTATACTACCACTAACTTGGTGGGATAAAAAAGAGTACTCGGCTACTTCTTATGGAACTAATTTATTAAAAGAAATTTTTGGAGAATTACAAATATTCTCCTACCCTAAGTCAATATATGCTGTTATTGATAGTTTAAAAATACTTTCAAAAAAAAGTAATTCAATCTTATTAGACATTTTCGCAGGTTCAGGAACAACTCTCCATGCAACCATGCAATTAAATGACGAAGATGGTGGAAATCGCCAATGTATTTTAGTGACTAATAATGAAAATAATATTTGTGAAGAAGTCACTTATGAAAGAAATAAAAGGGGAATACAGGGTTATACCAATGCAAAAGGGGAAAAAGTGCCGGGCTTGACTAATAATAATTTGAGATATTATAAGAGTGAGTTTGTAAAGCGTGAGCCAAGCCTTCAACATAAAAAGGAATTGACGAAATTGGCAACTGAGTTGCTTTGTATTAAGGAGGATTGTTATGATGATTGCACTTTTGAAATTATTGCAGAGCAACAGGAATGGTTTAGGGTGTTTTCGAATGTAGGGGGGCAGTTTTTGAGTGTGATTTATGACGATACTAAAATTGAATTGGGGGTTGAGACGATTCGGAATCTTATTAAGCTGAAAAACCCAACTAAGACCATTAAGGTGTATGTTTTCAGCAATGGGCAATATCCTTATACGGAAGAGTTCGAAGAAGTGGCGGAACATATTACGCTTTGTGCTTTGCCCGATGCTATTTATAAAGCCTATCAGAATGTGTTGCCTAAGAAGAAACGTCCGTTGGTTCCCGAATTGGAGGATAATGATGAGGCTTCGTCTATTATTACGGAAACTGATCTTTTCAGCCAAAACAATTAAAACGATATGATTATACTGAAAAAATATCAGGAGGAAGCCATTGATAATTTGGTTCAAAATGCCTATCGGTTGATTAAAAGACCGGGCGCCAGACAGCCATTGGTTTTTAAGGCGCCGACGGGTGCAGGCAAAACGGTAATGATGGCTGCATTTCTGAATAAATTGTGCGAAGAATTGCCCGAAAAGTTAGACTTAGAAAAGCGTAAAGCTTGTTTTATTTGGATTGCACCCAATAAACTTTACATACAAAGCTATAATGCGATAAAAGGTTATTTTTCGGAAATGCGTTCGATAAAACCGGTGTTTTTCGAAGACATTACGGATGGGGGCATAAAACCCAATGAGGTGCTTTTTGTGAATTGGGAAAGCATCAATAAGGAAAAGAATTTGATGGTTCGCGAAAATGAGCAAAACAAAACTTTGTATAGCTATGTGAATCAGGCACGTTTTGAGGACACCGAAATCATTGTGATTATTGATGAAGAACATATGTTTGCCAATCCTAAAACTGCTAAAAGAGCCAACGAAGTATTGCAGAGAATTTATCCCAAAATCGAAATCAGGGTTTCTGCCACCCCTATCACCAATAGCGATTATAAAACCGTTGTTGAGCGGGAAGATGTGATTAAGGAAGAAATGATTAAGGAAGGGATAGTGCTCAATCCGGCTTTGGATACTTACACACAAGAAGGAGGCAAAAGCCTTGACCAAACGTTGACCGATATTTCACTTAAAAAGCGAAATGAACTTTTGGAGGCTTACAAAAAGCTCAACATTAACATCAATCCTTTGCTGTTGATTCAGCTTCCCAATGATGTGACAGAAGACAATACACTGGATGACCAAAAATATATTGATTCGGTTACTCAATATCTGGAGGTGTATCATGATATTACGATGAAAAACCATAGAATGGCTGTTTGGCTTTCGGGCAGAAAAGACAATCTTGAGGATATTGAAAAACCGGATAATATGGTGGAAGTATTGATTTTTAAACAAGCCATTGCTCTGGGGTGGGACTGTCCGCGTGCGGCTGTTTTGCTTATATTCCGTGATTTGCACAGCAATACGTTTACCATTCAGACGGTGGGAAGGATATTGCGTATGCCCCAACAAAGACATTATCCGGATGCCATGTTAAATCAGGGTTATGTATATACCAACCTGAGCAGAGACCGTATTGAGATTGTGAAAGATGATATGAATTATATTACGATGAACAAAGCTGTGCGTAAGATGGATTATATAGATGTTGCGCTTTCGTCGAGTTATATAAACACCCGTTTAATCAGGAATAGGCTTGGGTCGAAATTTCGTTTGGCATTATATGAAACGGCAGAGAAAATGTGGGGAGTATCGAGAACACTGGATGAGACGAGTTATTTTGAAAGAAACCGAATATGTCTGCAAAAATATTTCATCAATATTGATGTCAATTCGATTGAAATTGTCATTCCTGAAAATGTAAACCTTACGGGAGGACTTGAAACGAAATTAGTGACACAGACTGTACGCTTTGCAAAGACCACTGAGGAGTTGGATAGGTTGTTCCGACAGTTTTGCAGAGCCAATGTAGGCGCATTTGCGGTGGTGGATTCTACCCCTGTATTAGAAATGGCATTGAAAATGTTTTTTGAAGAGTATTTAGACTTTAGTGAGTTTGTGTCTCCAAAAATCGTTTTATATCCTCAAAATCAACCAATGTTCATTGAGCTTATCGCTAAAGCAATTGAAGCGTATAAGATTATGCTTGAAGAAAAAGCCAATGCAGCTAAAAAAGAGGTGGTTAATTATCCCTGGGAAGTTCCAAAAGAAAGAATTTATAATGAATTTTATGAAGAACAAGATAAGCCCACCCATGCCCTTGAACCCTTTTATCAGAATAAAAAGGCATCGAATCCGGAAATTCGATTTGCAGACTATTTGGAACAACATAAAGAACACTTTGAATGGTGGTATAAAAACGGGGAAAGTGCAAAAGAGCATTTTGCGGTTCCTTACATTAATTACTTAAAAGTGGAGAGTTTGTTTTATGTAGACTTTGTTATTCTATCGAAAAAAGGAGTTACCTATTTATTTGACACCAAGTCGGCAGGAAGCGATGCCGCCAATGTCCATCATAAACACAATGCACTAATTGATTTTATAGAAGCAAGAAATAAAGCAGGGAAACCGACAATTGGAGGAGTAATCATAAGTAAGGAAATAAATAGTACTATTGGATGGAAATATTGCAGCAATAAAATTCATGACACAAATGATTTAACAGGCTGGGATTACTTTAATCCAGCTACTATTAATTAAAGAATTATGGGTGCGATGAATAAAATATGTTCGGATTTTGTTGCTAATATATTTTTTATTTGTACTTTTGCTGTCAATATGACTCGCCACGCATCTCATTTGAACTGCGCACCTGGGCGGGTCTTAGAGTTTTATACCCTTTCCTTAATTTAGGTTTGTATGAAATATACTAAACTTCCTCAGTCAATTTCCGAGCAAATATCTAAACTTAAAGAGCGTGGTTTACTGTTTAATGATGAGGAACGAGCATTACATTATCTTTCAAACATAAGCTACTATCGTTTGCGTGCTTATACTTACCCATTTCAAAATAACAAAGACGAAAATCATCCCTTTATAAAAGAAATCTGCTTTGAAGATATCATTGAATTATATGTATTTGACAGGCGATTGCGGCTGTTGGTATTTAACGCATTAGAGAAAATTGAAATTGCTTTACGTACGAAAATTATCTACTTCTTTTCTCAATCTTATGGGAGTCATTTTCATGAGAATGGCAGCTTATATAGAAATGCAGCAAAGTTTCAAAATGATATTAACAAGCTGAATGAAGAGATTAGCCGTTCGTCGGAAGATTTTATCACCCATTATTATAATAAATACGATTCCCCACCCAACCCACCTTCATGGATGAGTTTGGAGGTAGCATCAATGGGATTGTTAAGCAAAATATATGCAGGTTTGCAAAATAATGCTGAAAAGAAAGCGGTTGCAAAAGAATTTGGATTACCTAAGACTATTTTTTTAGAGAGTTGGATGCATGTTTTTGCTAATTTGCGAAATACTTGCGCTCATCACAGTCGCTTATGGAACAGAAGGTTTGCAGTGGAACCTAAGATGCCCTATAATACTACGACTCCATTTCTTAGCAACAAAAACATTCATACCAATAAATTATATGCAACACTTTGCTGCATGCAATATATACTTAAGATTATCAGCCCCGATTCTTCCTTTTGCAGCAATTTAAAGCTTTTAATGGACAGCTGTCCATTGCATCAGGAAAAAGAAATGGGATTTCCGGTCGACTGGCAATCGGAACAATTATGGAATTAACAATTACGCACTATGGCAAAAAAAGGATTAGACACCACCTTTCTGCATTATGGGATTCGAAAAGAGGATATGAGCCTTATCGAAACTCTATGCACTGAACATCAATTGGATTTTGATTGGGTGAAAGAAGATTTACTCAAAGAATTTCATGAAAAGAAAATCCGAAATCAGGATATAGATGAAAAGTCGGTTGAAAAAATAATTGAAAAAGCAATTCAAAAAATAAAATAAGCTATGCTCATAAAACGAATAAAAGCAAGCAATTTCAAAACCTATCTCAATTTAGATTTAGATATTTCGGTTGAGCAGGACAAACCTATTATTCTGATAGGTGGAGTAAACGGCGGAGGGAAAACCACTTTTTTTGAAGCCATTTATGGGTCATTGTACGGTTTGCATATTTACACGGCAAAACAATTTAAAGAATTATTGAATGCCGGAGCCTTAGGAAAAGAGGATGAAAAAATTACGCTTGAACTTCACTTTAGCGGAAAAGTTTTAAATGAAGAACAGCAATATGTTTTGACCCGAAGTTATATTTTAAATCCTTCAGGCAATCCTGTTGAAAGTGTTAAGCTAAATATGAATGGTACGATTTTTATGTATGGCTCTGCCACCATTCCTGCTCAAAGAGCCGAACAGGAAGCACAGGTGAATAAGATTATAAAAGCTAATTTACCACAAGAGTTGAGTCGTTACTTTTTGTTTGATGCAATGGAAGCAGGGACTTTATTAAAGGAGGACCAACTCAACAGGGTGATTAAAGAGAACATTGAAAATGTGATGGGTTTCAATAAATATATGCAATTGGCAAAATCATCTGAAACCTTATACCAAACTTATACTGCACAACGCATTCAGGTTGAAAATGAAAAACAGGAATATCTGGGACTTCTGAATCAGAAGAAACAAAAAGAAGATGATATAACTAAAATTGAACTGCAATTGCAAGATGCCTTACAGTATTCAGTGGCAAACAAAGAAATTTATGATAATCTGAAAAGTGGACTTAATCAGGAAACTACTATTAAAAATAAGATTGATCAAACCCAAATTCAGATTGATAATATACATAAAAAAGAGTCTTTATTCAGAGATGATTTGGATAGCTTTTTAAAGGACATTGAGTTGAATGTTTGTGTGCCAAAACTCATCGAAGCAATTAAATCGGAAATAAGTTTAATTTTAAAAATAAAGAATGAACGGGAGCAGCAAAGTAATTCAAACATTCAGCCTGAACAAATTGAAGCTATAAGCAAATTCATTTTAAAATATTTGAAAGAAAGCAAGGTATTGCTTAAAGAAATTTCTATTAGTGAATTGATTGATTATGTAGTTGCAGCATCTGACAACACAAACACTGTTGATGAATATGATTTTTTAGAGTTTACGGAAGTGAAAGCTCTTGAAGGTTTATTAAATATAAAAACTACCAATAGCTTTCCTGCTTTAAATCATCAACAACTAGAACTCAATGTATCTTTGAATCAAATACCGGGCTTACAATCTCAAATTGAACAAATGAGAGCACAAATATCGGGGAGAGATTATGCTTTACTTAAAGCTTATGAAGATAATGAATCAAGCATTAAGAAATATGAAATTCAGATATCAGATATCAAAGCTGAAATAATCAAGATAGATAAAAAGCTACACTTATTTGACATTCAAATTAGTCAGGAACCTGATCCTAAATATGACACTTTAGGTAAATTAAAAGCATTTTTTGAAGATGTAGCAAATAAATTGCTTAAAGTAAAAAAGCAACAGATTGAATTGAAGATGAAACAAGACCTCAATATTAATTTAGCCGCATACAGAGATGTGATTGACAGAGTAGAATTGTCAGAAAACCTATCTAACCTTACATTTAAAATCTTCCACATTGCAGGCAATGAAGTGTATTTAAATCATTTGAATACTGCATCGAAGCAAGTAGTTGTGCAAGTTCTTTTAAAAGCATTACATGAATATGGAGATTATGACCCACCTGTGATGATAGATACCGTGATGGGAGTTTTAGATGAACAAAGCCGCGCAACTGTTTTGGAAAATTATTTCCCTGAACTTTCTCAACAGACCATTTTGTTGAGTTCAGATAGTGAAATACGTCCTGAGAAAGATTTTGAAAAAATAGAACCTTTTATTTCAAAGACCTTTACCTTGCAAAGAAATAGGGAAAGGCAATTAACAGAAGTAGTTACAGGTTATTTTGGTATACATACAAACGAATAAATCATGAGTTTAATTAATCTTCAAAATATTAGACAAGCCGAAGGTTTAATGGATGAACTACAAGAAATACGTTCAAAAATTGAACAACGCATTAATCTTGAAAATTATTCAGAGAATCAAAAAAGCGTTTTTCTAAGTGGTAATAAAATAATGCGAATTTGTTTATTAGCAGGTTTGTCAAGTAAAGAACACAGAGATATAATATCAATAGAACAAATACAATTATCAAAGACAAGTAATCGTATTTTTGAAACTTTGTTTACCTTAAATAATCTGGGAACCGTTTATTCAGCATTATTTAAAATGCGGTATCAAGGTTTGGAAGTGGAATGGGAAAATTCTGTTTTGAAAAGTAAAATTGTGAATGCTGAAATTATCAGAGGAAGCAAGGTGTTGCTAAAAGATAATGTTTTAGATGATTGGTTATTAAATACGGTAAACACCTATGGTAGTGGAAGGGCAGGAACTATACCAGTGTTAAATTTAAATATTGGGAATTATGAAGATGATATTCCTGCTTTTTTGAATTTGAATGGACGGGATATACAAAATACTCAAATTCTTGTTGCTGGCACAACCGGTTCGGGAAAATCCAATTTATTAGCAGTTCTTCTTAACGGAATTAGAGCATTATCCATTGAAACACCTTATCCGGTTAACTTCCTTTTATTTGATTATAAAGGAGAATTTTCTGATCCGGCAAATAATTCATGGCTTAATCTTTTTGAGATAGACAGATCAGCTATCCTTGACCCAATAAATTCACCATTACCATTTACTCCTTTTAAAGATTTTATAGGAAAAGCTCAAAATGAAATCAATTTATATTCTACAGAGCTTTCAAATGCTTTATGTGCAATTGACAGGGCAACAATTAGTGCAAATATGAGTAATCGCTTATCGGAAGCAATTATTAATTCATATAAAAGGACACAAAATAAACCTGTCACATTTGAAATTATTCTCAGGGAGTATACCAGCGCTCAACCAGAAAAAGACAGAGATAAAGATGATAGTATAAAATCTGTATTAAAACAATTAATCAGAACTAATCTTTTTGCAACAGAAGACCATATCAATTTGATTAAAGATAGTTACATTATTAAAATGGATGGGTTCCCTAAAGATGGTCCCATTGCAAAAGCAATAGTTTATTTTATAGTTTCAAAACTTAATATCATTTATGAGCACTTATCAAAGCAAGCTGTTGATGATGAAAGTGTAGAACTTCGTCATTTTACAATTATTGATGAAGCACATTATATGCTTGGGTTTGACAACAAACCTTTACGCGACTTAATTGCCACAGGTAGGAACAAAGGATTAAGTATTATTCTTGCAACTCAAAACATGGATAGTTACAAAAGTGAATATTTCGATTTTTATGCTAATGCTCAATATCCTTTAATAATGAAGCAACAATCCATTAATGATGGTGTAATTAAGGATTTATTTGGTGTATCGGGTAAAGATTTTCAGGAAATAAAAGAAGCAATTGCAGGCTTGCAAAAAGGAGAATTAATCATTAAGAACCCAACAGCTATAGCATTAGGTATTGGGAAGAAGTATAAGAAAATTAAGGTTAGTCATTTGATATAATATTTTTCTTTTATAGATTCCTTTTATGAAAACTCAATATCTACCATCAGAAATAAATGAAGCATTAATTGTTAATGCTCTTGAAATAACACAAAGCACCTATAGAAAGCTTGACCCAGGTTGGTATTTATATAGAAAGCTACTTGAATATTCAGATGCTCAAAAATTCAAAACAGAATTTATAGAATTAGTTTATGTGACACTTTCCGCATGGAATATGAATTCAAGGGCTGCAAAATTGCAAGATTTTGACTTATTCGAAAAATCAATTGTTCAGAACAAAAAACAATTAATAGCTTTGTTTGATAAAACTATTTTCGATTTAAATAAGGTAGAATTAAAAGATGAGATATATTTTTTGTTTAATTCGCTTGATTTAGTTCACATTGGCAAGCCTCCGTTAGTTACATTCTCTAAAACTATGCATTTTTTTCTTCCAAAATTAATATCCCCAATAGACAGACGTTATACCCTGACATATTTTTATAATAATGTTAATGTTCCTAATACAATTGAAAAGCAATTTGCAAAGTTCTGGGCAATACAACAAAAATATCTTGGTATTGCAACAGAATACAATCTAAGCAACTTTGTCGATAACAAATGGAATTCAACTATACCAAAAGTTGTTGATAATATTATTATAGGTATTTGCAAAATCAAAGAAGGTTTAAAGACAAAAACTATTGAAGAAATTTGAATTGAATATAATAGAAAATAATCATTTATGGCAAAAATTGAATTAACATTCAAGGAATTAGTTGAACTTTTTGAAGAGCAAATGGATCTTTTAAAAACTCATTGTAAAAGCTATGATTCAGGTAAAACTTCAATATATAAAGATATTGCTGTAAAATTAAGACTTTTACTAAGGGAAACAAAAAATCAAAAATCACTGCTAAAGCAATTAAACATTGATGATTTTCCTTTTATAAATTCCGGAATCCCATATGATCCTGATAATCTGTTACCGACTTCAGCATTATTACTTACATGCTTTGATGAAAACGGTTGGTCATATAAACCATGTTATGACCGTCAAATAACGAAAGAAAGTTTTGACTATTGGTGGAGTAAACAAATTATTCTTACTGATATTAATAATGATAAATTCACAAGAGAAGAAATTGTTTTAAATATAGCAGACACTTTTGGCGGAGCACATGTTGACCCTCAAATTAAAGTTCCATTTTACAATATAACTATTAATAATTCTATTGGGATAAATTTGCAAGGACTATCTGCAGAATTCTCAATGATTGGAGATACAATTAGCTCAGATTTCGACGCAATTAACACACCAATTCCTCCTTCTTTACGTCAAATTGCAGAAGAGTTAATTCGAACTATTGAAAGCACAATTAAAATTATTAAAGAAGGGGATTCTGTAAGAATTGTTATCGATTAAAATTTCGATATTCTTATTTTTTTGGAAGAATATTTATTGGACATGGCTATTATCAATTTATATCAGCATTTAGGAAATATGGGAAGAATTAAATAAACTCGAATATGTCATATTTGAAAAATCAAGAATATAATAATAGCATCAATGACAAAATTAAAACAATTTATGTCCGAGATTTTAATTCAATTATTAACCATGTTGAATGGATAATAAATAATAGAGTAAGTAAAATTGACACTAAAAAATTTCCGTCCAAATTAATAAAAATAAATTTTCGAAAATGCAGGTTTCTTAAACCCTACCATATTGCACCTCTTGCATGCTTGATTCATGAATATCAAAGCAAAAGTTATAAAATAAAACTTGAGGAAATCCCCCCTTTGATTAAAGAATATCTAGAATCGTTTCATTTTGATCAATTTTGCAATAGCCCGGTAAATAAATATTTTCCAAAACCTACTGATCCCAAAACATTGCCCCTTTGGTTAATTGAAGAATCAGCTATTAGCGTTTATCCTAAGTATGCACAGACTTATTATGAAGATAACCATTTTGACGGGAAAAGCTTGTTCGCTTTAAGCTTATCATTAGCTGAACTGATGAACAATGTTTTTGATCATTCTGAATCAAAAATTCCCGGTTATACTTTTACTCAGTATAATACAAGTACAAAACAAATAATAACTTGTGTCTGTGATTTTGGAGTAGGTATTCCTCATAAAGTAAATGATTTTCTTAAAAGGACTAATAAACCAATTCTTGATGGTGTATCAGCATTAATTAAATCATTTGAATTGAAATTCTCAACACTTTCAAAACCCCATAACAGAGGGTTTGGTTGGGATAACATTTTTTCAAATGTAAAAGAATTTAAAGGGAAAATGCTAATAATAAGTAATAATGCTATGTTTTGGTTATTGAAAAATGGTGAAATTAAAACACAAGTATTAGACAAACATTTTCACGGTACAAGTGTTATTATATGGCTTGATGCTGTAAACCCTCCTTTAATGGAAGAAGAATTATCAGATGAGTTAATGATTTTATGATTACTTTTGCAATGTTGAATTATGAACACAATTAAAATTCCAGTTAAAGATATATCCCAAGGTACCCTCTCAAATATTGATGGGGTGAACTTGAAGATTGCCATAGAAAATTCTTTAGGTAATGCAGATATAATTTTACTTTCGTTTGAAGGTATATCATCTATATCAAGTTCTTTTCTTAATTCTTCAATAGGAGAGATTACAGATAAATTTGGTTTTGATATATTGAAAGATAGGATAAAAATCACAAATTACACACCTCATTTAGCAGGTATTATTCAGAAATACATCTCAAATCTGCGTTGTTCAGCTTAGTACATACTTACTGTGAACGGAATTTGCAATTCCGCTCTGAACACCTGATAATTTGTAATTATAATCCTTAGGCTAAAGCCACAGCATTTCATCATTTA
>CAIXTV010000263.1 GCA_903922465.1 uncultured bacterium | reverse complement strand
TTAAGTTTTAAGTTTTAAGTTTTAAGTTTTGGATGGGGAGTTTTAAGTTTTAAGTAGGAAGTTTTAAGTAATGAGGGGGGAGTTTTAAGTTTTAAGTAGGAAGTTTTAAGTATTAAGTATTAAGTTTTAAGTTTTAAGTAGGGAGTTTTAAGTTTTAAGTATTAAGTTTTAAGTGGGGGGCTGCAATTTTTTTTCTCGCAGATGAAAGATTAAAAATTTCAGATGCGAACTTTTTTCTGGCACGTGAAAGATTAAAAATTTCAGATGCGAACTTTTTTCTGGCTGATGATAGATTGTAGTAAAGAGATGCGGGGGATTTTCTGGCAGGTGAAAGATTGTAGTAAAGAGATGCGGGGGATTTTCTGGCTGATGATAGATTGTAGTAAAGAGGTGCGGGGGATTTTCTGGCAGGTGAAAGATTGTAGTAAAGAGGTGCGGGGGATTTTCTGGCAGGTGAAAGATTGTAGTAAAGAGATGCGGGGGATTTTCTGGCAGGTGAAAGATTGTAGTAAAGAGATGCGGGAGATTTTCTGGCAGGTGAAAGATTAAAAATTTCAGATGCGAACTTTTTTCTCACAGGTGCGAACTTTTTTCTGGCAGGTGAAAGATTAAAAATTTCAGATGCGTACTTTTTTCTCGCGGTTGAGGATTTTTTTCTCGCTGTTGCGAACTATTTTCTGGCAGGTGAAAGATTAAAAATTTCAGGTGCGGGATTCGTTCCCGCACCCCTGGCATTCGTTCCCACACCCCTGGCATTCGTTCCCACACCCCTGGCATTCGTTCCCGCACCCCTGGCGTTCGTTCCCGCACCTGCTGATTATTTTCCATCATCTTGATATTTAAATACTTATGTTTTGCGGAAAAAACACCCTGCCTTTCAACCGAATTTTCTTACCCTGATAGCACCTAAATTAAATGCGATTAATATTGAAGGATATATTTTTTTGATTTAAATTTGTGCCTGAAAAAAACATCGTCTTGCATCGGAAAAATAATCGAATAGTAAATTTTAAAAAGGGTATCGCATGAGCAAAAAATCAATCGACCGTAAATCGGCCAGGAAGTTTATCATAGAAAATCGAAATGAAGGGAAAACAGATCAGGAAATTTATGAGGACTTGTCGCAATTGTATTACGATAAAAAATCGCTGGCGCTGCTCATAACGGGTACGCCCACCCAAGAAAATATTGCGAAATATTCGATATATAACTTTGCCCTAATTGCCTTGCTTGTGGGGGTGGGGGTGCTGAAAGTTTTTGTGGTGGCCGGACTTAGTTTAGCGGCAGGTCAGCCCCTGGCTTTGCTTTTGGTGTTTCTGGTGCCCATAGTAAATGTGTATTTTATTTATGAATTTATCCGCTACAGCGCCCCCGCATACCGCATTTGCGGCGCTTTGGCTATTGTAAGTTTTTTGCAATCGCTCTCGAACATGAGCGGGGCAATGGATTTCATTTCTACCCTCGTTTTAACCGGTGGCATTGCCGCTCTTTCGTTTTATTTGGATGATAAACTCTTCCCGAACTATGCGCCCAAAAAACTCACTAAAGACGAAAAGGGCGATTATATGTTTTTCGGCTAAGACCCTACCCTGCCTTTTCATCCCTTTTATCATCATTTCATGGCCACATCAAAATGCTTCGAGACATCTAATTCGAAATAAAAATCGGCATAATCCAGCTTTCAACCCGCTTTATCGGCTTTCCATTTAACTACATCAAAATTGAAATTCGCATCATCTTTAGGCATTAATCAAATGCTTTTATTAATTTTGTCGCAAAAGCATTCAAATGGGCAACTATAAGAATTTACTGAAAAACATCAGCACCTTTGTCTTCGATTACGATGGGGTGCTCACCAATGGCATAGTTTTGCTTACGCAAGATGGGGAACAACTGCGCACAGCCAATGTGAAAGATGGTTATGCCCTGCAATTGGCCGTGAAGAAGGGCTATCGAATTGTCGTGATTTCGGGCGGAAAATCGGAAAGCATGAAGAAACGTTTCGACGGCCTGGGAATTGATGATGTCTTCCTTGGGGTAGAAAACAAACGGAAATTGTTTGAAGAATACGTCACAGAACATCAAATTGAAGCTTCCGAAATTTTATTTATGGGCGACGATATTCCCGACTACGAGCTGATGACTTTGGCAGGGGTGCCCACTTGCCCTGCCGATGCGGTGGAAGAAATTAAAAGGGTGGCTGTCTACATTTCACACTGCAAGGGTGGAGAAGGCTGCGTGCGCGATGTGATTGAACAAACCCTGAAAGTACAAGAAAAGTGGTTTGACAAAGATGCGTTTCACTGGTAAAAAATAATGAAAATGAATGATGAAAAAAACAGGTTTTAAGATAAGGAGGTTCAGATGAAAAATGTGGTAAGTTGCTTGCAGTCTTCGATTCATAATATGCACTCTATAGTCCAAAGTATGCCATCTTCAAACTACAGAACTCAGCCTTCAGCCAACAGTATTCAGCCTTCAAGCCAGAGTTTGCAGTCTACAGTTCAAGATTTGCGGTCTACACTTAACAGTCTGGAGTTTACAATGCATCTTCTGGAGTTGGCAGTCCAAAGTCAGCAAAATATTGTTCCTAAGTCTTAACCTTCATTCTTCAAAGTCGATATAACCTAAAAACAAATGAATAAAATACTTTCCTACGCCCGTCTGATTCGGCTGAACAACCTCATCATAATTGCGCTAACGCAATATCTGGTGCGCTATTGCTTGCTGAAACCTGCCTTTGCAGTGCATCATCTCGAAAACCCCATGGACGAACTGCATTTTGCCCTACTGGTAATAGCAACCCTGCTCACAGCAGCCGCGGGCAACGTAATAAATGATTATTTCGACCTGCCAATCGACCGCGTGAACAAGGCTTCGAAAATCACCCTGGGCAAAACTATCTATTTCAAATTGCCCATCTTCCTTCACTACCTCCTAAGCGGGCTGGGCATCCTCATCGGACTCTATTTGGGCTGGCACGTTCATTCTATATCCCTTGGTTTGGTGTTTGTTATCGTGAGCATCATGCTATGGTACTATTCTTTTAAATACAAAGGCCTGCTTTTATGGGGCAACCTGGTGGTGGCTTTCCTAACAGCCCTGGTGATTTTCATCGTCTTCTTGTTCGAATTCTTTGCCTCGCGCAACTTTCCCGAAAACTTCGTCGAATCGAGGGGGGTGCTCAATCACATGCTGCCCTATGTGCTGGGCTACACCACCTTTGCCTTTCTGGTGAGCATGATGCGCGAAATCATAAAAGATGTGGAAGATAAACAGGGCGACGAACAGTTTGGTTGCTACACCCTGCCCATAGCTTGGGGAGTGGGGGCCGCCAAAAAAGTCCTCTATGGCATTATCTATAGCACAATAGTGCTTTTGGGATATATACAGTTCAAATTCTATGTCTTCAATTTCGAAATCTTGGCCCTCTCGCTGATGGCTTCTACCCAAATACCCCTGATTTTTATCGGGGTCAAAATCTATTCGGCCAAAGAAAAATCCGATTGGCATTTTCTGTCGCAAATTGCAAAACTCGTCATATTGCTAGGGGTGCTGAGCATGCTGCTGGTATATAATTCTATATTTTAAAAATATATTATCTTGTCAGGATGTTGGGAAATGATGGTGGCTTAGGATGTGCGCCTGCTCAACCCTCAACTCCAAATCAAAAGTCAACACCGGCATCATCATCCCAAAAACAGCCTCATGATTGTATTGTATTAACAAGCTCTAACTTCAAATTTTAACTCTTTCAAACCCCTCACCCCCCCATGCAAACCATCGAAAAACTTAATAGTTTCCATCTCATACTTGCCTCCGAATCGCCCCGTCGCCGCAATTTGCTTACCCAATTAGGTTTGAATTTCGAGGTATGTGCCTTGAACATCGACGAATCCTACCCCCTCGAACTCACAGCCGAAGAAATCCCTCTATATGTTTGTCTGAATAAATCATTGGCTTTTCCTGATAAGGACATCACCCCCAACACCATAGTGATAACCGCCGACACCATAGTTTGGATAGACGATTTCGTTTTGGGAAAACCCGATGGTGAAGCCGATGCCAAAGCCATGCTTCGCTGCCTATCGGGCAAAAAACACGAAGTTATTACAGGGGTTTGCCTGCGTTCGGAAAAGCAAACGGCAAGGTTTTGGGTCAATACAGGGGTTTGGTTTAAGCCTCTAACAGGTGAGGAAATCGATTATTATGTCGAAAATTTCAAACCTTTCGACAAAGCAGGGGCCTACGCTATTCAGGAATGGATAGGATTTATTGGCATAAACCGTATCGAGGGGTCCTATTTTAATGTGGTAGGTCTGCCGGTGCAACGCCTCTATACCGAATTGCTCGACTTTTGCGAAAAAGAAAAACTGGGATAAGGCGGAAGTTAATCCTGAGCCAAGGCAGTTTTGTAGGCATGCAGCGCCCTATCGCGGGCAAATGCATGATCCACTATGGGCGATACATTAGCCAAATCGGCATCCGAAAGCCATTTTCTTATATATGCCCTATCGTGGTCAAATTTTCTTTCTTGCTCCAAAGGATTAAATATCCTGAAATAAGGAGCCGCATCGCAGCCACAACCAGCCGCCCATTGCCAATTGCCATTGTTCGACGACAATTCGTAATCCAACAATTTCTCTGCAAAATATGTTTCTCCCCAACGCCAATCTATCAGTAAATGTTTGGTAAGAAAACCAGCCACCACCATACGCACCCTATTGTGCATCAAACCCGTTTTATTCAACTCCCTCATGCCTGCATCCACAATGTGATACCCGATTTCGCCCCTGCACCATAAGTCAAACTCAGTTTCATTATTGCGCCACAAAATGCGGTCGTATTTCTTCTTAAAATTATCTGAAACTACCCTTGGGAAATGAAAAAGTATCATCATAAAAAACTCGCGCCAGATTAATTCATCCAGCCATTTCTCATTCAAATGCAGGGCAAGGCCTACCAAAGTCCTTATGCTGACAGTGCCAAACCTCAAATGCACACTCATGCCACTGCAACCCTCCACCGCAGGTAAATTTCGTTTAAGATGATAGTCGGCTATGGTGTTTTCGTTAGGAAGTGTGCTTGCATCATAACTTTCTGTGGGTTCGAAACCCATTTCACTCAAGTTGGGAAATGCAAAAGATTTTGTTTGATAAAGATGATGGAGTAAACTCTCGCTGCCGAATGAATTCGTGCTTGCTTCACTGATGTTTTGCTTCCAAACTTTCGAATAAGGAGTGAAAACAGTGTAGGGCGTGCCATCGGCTTTCATCACTTCCGATTTTTCGAACATCACCTGATCTTTGTAAGAGCTAAAAGCAATGTTTTTTTTCTTCAGAAATGCTGCCACTTTCAAATCACGTTCAATGGCATAGGGTTCGTAATCTCCATTAGTGAAAACATGGTCGATGGCATAGCTCTCGCAAATTGTTTCGAAGGCATTCAGGGGGCTGTCGTAAAAAACCTTAAGCGCCGAACCCTTTTCCACAAGGCGGGCATTGAGTTGCTTTAGGGTTTTATAGATAAAACTAAGCCTTTTGTCTTTTTTATTATGAAGGGTATCGAGGATATGGGTATCGAAAATGAAAATAGCAAGCACCGGCCTCGAAGCTTTAAGTGCCTCAAAAAAACCACGATTATCGGCAAGCCTTAAATCTCTCCTGAACCAAAAGATGTTGAGTGGGGTTTTCTCTGTCACACCCTATGCTTTGTAAGTTGGAGTTGCTCAAGGTTAAAATTCATCAGTTTCAATCTCGAAATGATGCCCTGATAGTCGTCGGGCAGCATGGTGGCTGTCCGCGAGAGTATCCACAAATACTGGCGGTTGGGATGGCTAACCACCGCGTAGCGATAATCTGAAGCCAGGTCTATTATCCAATACTTCCCCTTGAACGGCCAAAAAAACTGCACCTGCAGCTTTGCATTTCCCGAGTTTTTCACTACAAAAGCCTTGCCCTTAATGTAAGCCGGCTTGCCTTCAACTCCAAATTTGTTGCAACGGTTTTCAACAATCAGATAGCCCTTTTCACTCAGGGAGTATTCCGCAGTAGTGCAGTGGCACCCCTTTTGAAAACGCAAGGGAAAGGATGCAATCTCAAACCATTTCCCCAAATATTTTTCCACATCCACAAAAGCAACCGTCTCAAGGGGTGGAATTTTTGTTTGATTATCGGTCATTCGATGCTAATTTATTGAAGTTTAGAAATGCCTCAGGGCAATTAAGCCAACTTTGACGATATCATGCGGTAATAAACTCCATAATAATAGAAGCGGAAAGCCGACAAAAACAAGGGAATTCCCATGGTAATGTCGATGATAGAAAAGTATTCGGTCGACACCCAACCCGAACGTCTGAGCATAATACCCATAGTAATCATCAGGGTCATCATCACATAGCTTCTGATATTAAAAAAGGAGAAGAGACAAGGTTTTTCGATTTTTAAGTTGATGATGCGCTTGCTGTGTTTAAGCGAAATCTTGGCGAATAAAAGCATATAAAACAACACTCCCCCCACAATGCTCACGGGAAGAATAATCCAAATAAATTCCAAATTGCTGAACAAAAGGCCAACACCCTTGGTCAAGAGCATTCCACCTGCAAAGGTCCATACAACAGCGGCAATGAAGAGGAGATAACGTTTGGGGATTCTGGGGGTAAAAGTTCGGCTAAAATTCATTTCAGATGTTAAGTTTAATTTATCTTTAGAGTTGATGCACATCTAACAAATATCGGGGCTAAATGTTTCGCAAACACCACATAAAAAGATGCAATTCCTTAGCTGGATGAGGACAAATATATGAAATTTCTGTGTGATGGCACAATCTAACAATGAAAAGAAAACTTCACGGACACACTAAAAGAATTCAAAATAAAATATCGAACATACAAATCCCCCACTGCTCAATTGAATTAGGCGAATAAGGGAACGAAAATTAAAACTAAAGTATTGATAAAACGAATTCACTGAGGGCTTTATTGGGGATATCCATTGGGGCAAAACCATGCTTACTTGATAAATTCTCATGAATTTATCAAGTAAGCATACCTACCCAAAAAGGCATCAAAAGGAATTCATTTTTCATTATACCATACATTGAATTTTAAAACCGTTTAATTTCCTGTGTATGTTTTAAAATTTTCCTAATTTTGTGTTTTAAAATAAATTTCATTTTTGGAAACACTTTTCATCCATCTAACCCTCCAACTCCGACCTGTTTTATTGCTTATAAAATCATTCGAAGCCATATATTTATTAGGATTTATTGGGCTGGGATTCTTATTATTGCTTTCAGCAATGTTTTCGGGCTCCGAAACAGCCTATTTTTCGCTTAGCCCATCTCAGAAACTCGAAATTCAAAAGAAAAAGAAAACATCAGCACGCACCGCCGAAGAACTATTGGATAAACCAAAGCATCTGCTGGCAACTTTGCTCATAGCAAACAATTTCGTAAACATTGGCATAGTTATACTTTCTACCTATCTATCCAATTTAATCTTCGATTTTACTGCCTACGAATGGCTGGGATTTATATTTAAAATCATTGTAATAACAGGAATGATACTCCTTTTAGGAGAAATCCTTCCGAAAGTTTATGCTTCCTATAATCCTTTAAAAATTGTCTATTGGGTTGCCATGCCTTTGAAACTCTTGGTTCGTTTATGCTCACCATTAAGTTTTATCTTAATTCAATCAACCCATCTCATCGAAAAACGAATGACCCGCTTGAAAAAAGAAATTGATATAAGCGAATTGTCAGATGCTATTGATATTACATCAAAAAATTCTCCCACCATCGATGACAAAAGAATCCTAAAAGGCATAGTGAAATTCGGGGCACACGATGTTAAAGAGATAATGAAACCCCGTGTTTATGTAACCGCCATTGACGACCAGCTTACTTTTAATGAAGTATTGGAAGTGGTTATCGATTCGGGCTATTCGCGAATACCGGTTTACAATGGCACATTTGATAATATCAGAGGAGTATTTTACATAAAAGATCTACTGCCTTATTTAGAAGAAACAGATGGTTTTGTATGGCAAAATTTAATTCGTCCGGCCTTCTTTGTCCCTGAAAATAAAAAGCTGAACGATCTTTTACACGATTTCCAACAAAAGAAAATACATCTAGCAATTGTGGTTGACGAATATGGGGGTGCTTCAGGCATAGTCACCCTCGAAGATGTCATGGAAGAAATTGTGGGTGAAATAAACGATGAATTTGATACCGATAGCGAACTTCCTTTTTATTTAAAAACAGACGAAAACCATTATATTTTTGAAGGAAGAATTTCTCTGAATGATTTTTGTAAGATTACCGAAACTGATATTAATCTTTTCGAAACCATAAAAGGGGAATCGGAAACTCTGGCAGGCTTAATCCTTGAAATAGAAGGGAATATTCCGGATAAAAATAAACATATACAGTTTCATCATTTCGATTTCAGTGTTATTTCGAGCGATAAACGTAGAATTAAAAGAATAAAAGTACAAATTACACCCAAGAAAACAGATGAAAATTAATAAACAGCTTATCTATATATTCATGTTGCTCTTTGTTTATGCATGTGGCAGCGATGAGGTGAATATTCCCAAGCCCCGAGGCTATTACAGGATCGATTTGCCTAAAAAAGAATATGTCACCTATGATTCCTTTCCGGGTTTTAGTTTTCAATATCCCGTGTATGCCAAAGTGGTGAAGGAGAAATCAGACAAAGCAGGGTCCTTTGGTTTTAACATCGAGTTCAATTCTTTCAGTGGAATCTTGTATATGACATATATCCCAATACAAAAGAACTTCAAGCAGTTGCTCGAAGATCAGCATGAGTATATAAATAAACATCTGCCCAAAGCAACTGATGTGCAGGAAAGCAAATATACAAAACCAGGGAAAACTACTTTTGCAATTGCCTACGACATTAAAGGTTCTACGGTAGCATCTCCTGTGCAATTCTACATTACCGATAGTACGCGTAATTTCCTTAGAGGTTCACTCTATTTTAATATGACACCAAACAACGATTCTTTATCTCCTGTTATTGATTATATTCGTAAAGATATCGATCAACTTATCAATACACTGGAGTGGAAAGAAAAACGTTAATTTAAGTCTGTTGATAATTCATTCCTAAAAAGTCGGCAATTGGCAGTTAAAAATTGTTTGTTTCTGCCAATTGAATGCTTTTATGAAATTGCAAACAATGTTAATTTGAAGAGCGAATCGCTTCTACAGGACTTAGGCGCGAAGCCATCCATGCAGGAATAAAACCTGAAATCAGACCTATAAGGAAAGAAACTGTTATCCCTAATATTATATTTCCCAAAGTAAGGGTTAAGGTCATATCGAAGGCTGCTGATATAAGCAGAGTGCCTAGATAGATGATGAGCAAACCAAACACTCCTCCTATTAGTGATAAGAAAATTGATTCGAATAGAAACTGAAGGAGGATAAAATAATTTTTTGCACCTAATGACTTTTGTATTCCAATGATATGAGTTCGTTCTTTAACCGAAACAAACATAATGTTGGCAATGCCAAAACCCCCAACCAATAAAGAAAAGCCTCCAATAATCCATCCGGCTAAAGAAATAATCTTAAAAAGCCCATCGAAACCTTTGGTTAATAAACTGGTTTCGTTTATAGAAAAATTATCTTCAGCAGCCGGTTTTAGCTTTCTTAACGAACGCATAATGCCGGTGAGTTCGCCTTTGAGTTCTTCGTTGTTGACGCCTTTTTTGGCTTTAATAGCAATAGTAGAACCTATGTCGTCTATGTTTACCTCATTGCTGAAAAATGCAAAAGGAATATAAGCCTGCATGTCGGAGCCTCCCCCAAAGGTATCATCCCCTTTCTTTTTTAACACCCCAATAACTTCCAGCCTCTTGCCAAATACCACCACTTCTTTGCCGATAGGTTCGGAATTGTTAAACAAATTGGTGGCAATATCGCTGCCAATTACAATGCAGTTTCTACCTGCAAGGGCTTCGGAATGCGAAAAGAAACGCCCCTGATCAATATCAACATTCATTACTTTATCATAATCTTCGGAAACGCCCATGATTTCGGTGTTTTCAATACTGTAATCTTGATATTTGATGAGTTTGTTCAACTGAACCATAAAAGTCGCTCCTTCAGTAAGGGTAGAACGTTTTTGAATTTCCTGCATTTCTGAAGTTTTGGCTTCAGGACGATTGAGGTATTTCCACCAAGGATAATCGGAGCCAAACGACCAGGGCCATTTTTGCACAAACAACACATCGTCGCCAAGAGTAGCAATGCTTTCGCGAATTTTGTTTTCGAGGGAATCTACTATAGTGAATACCGAGATGATTGCAAAGATGCCAATGGTGATGCCCGACAGGGTAAGAATGGTGCGAAGTTTGTTGACTACTATGGCTTGCAATGCCATGAGGTAGCTCTCGCGGAAAAGTTTTAGAAATAATATCATGGGATTTTGCTTCATGATGTAAAAGTACAATTTTTCGTAATCGAGAAAGAAAAAGATTGAATATTTATTTTTGATGCTTTAAGATGAAGTGGGATTAGTGATTTAGAATTTCATGTTTTTAAGATTTTTCTTTAGGGTGTTTTGGGGTGGAAAATGAGTGTAAATTTATTCTTAATGGGGGAGATGACAGTAATCCTATTAAGATGTTGGATGTAAGGCTTTTTTGCTGCAATTATCATTTTTCATATTGATATTAAGAAATATTTATCGCATCATTTACTTCCTATTAACCAAAAGTCGGAAAGTTAAAGGCAAAAGTTGAGAGGTTGGAGGCATAATTTGATAGGTTGAAGTCATATGTTGTGAGGTTGGAGACATGATTTGATTAGTTAAAGCCATAAGCTGAGAGGTTGGAGCCAAATGTTAGAAGGTTAAAATCAAAAGTTGAGAGGTTGGAGGCATAAGTTGGAAGGTTCAAGCCAAAAGTTGAAGGTTTGAATGTAAAACCTGGAAGTCATAAGGTTTAGCGGCAAATGTTTACGGAGAACGGAATCTGCCATCCCGCTCCAAACACTTGATAATTTGCTATTACTATCATAATAAAACCAAATATTATCACCCATTTCCACAAGACTTCAAATCTCGTCGAAAG
>CAIXTV010000262.1 GCA_903922465.1 uncultured bacterium | reverse complement strand
GAAATCACAGGTTTCCCGTCAACTTTTAATTCATTCAGAAGCTGAAAGAAAAAATCTGCAACGTAGTTAAGATTTGAATTGATACAGATTTTCTCAGAAAGCACAACCAATCCGTTGTCATTGCTGTTTTTTCTTGCGTTTTTTTCATGGAGTTCTTCCTTTTTATTAAGCCGGTCAATCTCGAGCTGGCAAAGTTCATCGTAGGGCTTGCCAGAAGTACTGATGTATTTAGGATAGTTTTGACGGTATTCAAATATCTGATCCTGGAGGTAATCGATTTTTTCGACCGATGTAGCCATATTTTTACAATGATCAAGCACCTTGGCGAAAATGTATTCCCGTTTATCGGTAAAACCGTTTATCATTTCGTGGAGAGTGTTTGTTCGAGTGGTAAGAATGTCGCTGGATTCAAGCCTGAGGCGTTGAACATCTAATTGTGAGATAAACTTATGCCGACGGAAAAGGAGGTCATCATTATGGAAGTGGCCTTTGTTGTCCTTGATAAGTTTTTCGAGCGTATTTATCCAATTAAGTGAATCAGCCACCAACTTGCACTGGTGTTTGAGAAATGTGTGTATTTCGGATAAACCTATTTCCAATATTTTATTGAAAAGTGCCTGACAGTAATTCGACATGGTAAATTCGGCAGTTAGGATGATATCGTGTTCGGAAGGAGGTTTTTTACCCGGCACACTATATGGATGCTCAAGGAAATGGACAACGATTAGTGGTTTGTTTATATGGTTCATAAAGTTTCCTTCTGAATTTTTGGTTATAACTTTAGTTGGCACTACCGATTTGCAGCCCATCAAATAGAGGGCCGAACGGGTTGACATTACAAGAAATATTTTGGGAAATATTACAAGAAATGGAAAGGCCAAATTATAAAAGTGTATAATACTGAGCAAGAAAAAAGATGCAAAAGAATGAAATAATTATTAACAAAAAGAGAGAAAAGGGAAAGAAACAGAGGGAAAATTATTTTTTTAATAAATCACGGAAATTGCTCTGAAATGCATCAAAAAGCCGTATATTTGCAGTAGGTAACAAATACAGCAACGCAAAATAAAGGGTATAATTATAAAGGTTGCTTATAAAAGTGAATTGAGTGGGATTTGCTCACAAAGTCAATAATGGCGGGGGTTGTAGGGATGTTGTTCGAGTTCCTGTCTCTCCGCTGATACTATCAGAAAAACAATGAAAACCACCGAAAACACTGCTGTTTCGGTGGTTTTTTGCTTTTATAGCCGGTACTTAAATGCAATAAAATGAAAATTGTGTGGTGGAGTATCAGGTGGACTAAGAACAAAGTGAAAATTAGTCCACTGAAAATTAGTTAAATCACTCGTTTACTTTGCATTGCATTTGATTGTCTTGCTCGATAAGTCTAATTTTCTAACTCTTAAAAAAGTAGGTTATGACACGAGCAACATTTAAATTGGCGTTTTATGTAAAACGGACAAAAGCACTGAAAGACGGGACAATCCCCGTATATGCAAGAATTACAATCAACAGACAAAGCTCTGAGTTCGGGCTTCAGCGTAATGTGAATCCGGACGGATGGGATAGCACGAAAGGACGAGCAATCCCAAATTCCAAGCAAAACAAAGAACTTAACAATTACCTCGAAACCATGAAAGGTAATATTTTAATTAAAAAGAGGGAACTGGAAGATCAGGGAATAATTCTTTCTGCTGATACCCTTAAAAAGGCATATCTGGGTACTGATGAATCAAACCTGAAACTGCTTGAAATATTCAAAGAACATAATGTAAAGTGTAAGCTTCTTGAAAATATCGATTTTGCCCCCGGCACTGTAGAAAGGTATGAAACCTGCTATAAACATCTTTCAAATTTCATGAAAGAGAAGTATCGGAAGAATGATGTGCCAATTAATGATGTCACTCCTATGTTTATTAATGATTTTGAATTCTACCTTAAAACAACGCGCAAATGTGCCCATAACACTACCACCAAATACATCAAAAATTTTAAGAAGATTATCAGAATCGCACTGGCTAACGGCTGGCTTAAGAAGGATCCATTCGCAAATATAAAATTTCGGCATTGTTAACAAAGTATAGCTAAGTCGTTATTCCATTTAAACATAAGAAGTTTTATCGAGTGAATTAACATATACTTTGCTTTTGTGTAACATTTGGTTTTCCTTCTCAACCTTGCTAAGAAATGTCGAAAAAGGCTAT
>CAIXTV010000261.1 GCA_903922465.1 uncultured bacterium | reverse complement strand
TCAATTTAAAAAGTTTGTTGAAGTAGCAGTTGAGCATACAGTTAACTGTATTTCAATTAGTTTGAATACTGTTTTATGTAAATTACACCACAGTTTGAGGAATTTCACTGTAATCATGGCTGAAAATATTTTAAAGAGAAAACCAAACATTCAACCGGTGGGGGCAACCCTTCTTCGCGCCAGTGTTGAATTAAATTGTAAAGAGGGGACATTTATTAACCCAAAATCTATATTTTATGGCTAAACATAAAAAACCAAAAATTAAGATGATGGATGCACGTGCAAATCCGACGGACAACCAGGTGAAAGCAAAAGAAATAGCTACTAATTTGAAGGATGATTCGAATCAGGCTGTTCAAGATGCTGGCGATTTGGTTGATACTGCTGCCGATAACATGACTGCTGCAATTCAGGAACAGCAGGCTGCTATCGATGTTAAGGAAGCTTCGACGGCTAATTTGCACATAGTTAACAGCGAAAGTTGTAAAACTGTGAATGATGCTGCTTATGTGGTTATGACGCAGCATCCAAATGACTCGACTTTGTGGAAAAAATTCGGGTTTTCAGTAACTGAGGAAATTATTAGTGACCGCCCAATTCCTGGAAAGGTAAAGAATGGTGGGATGAGTCAAGGAGATTTTCTTAAGACTTTCGACATTCAGTTCGATCCTGTAGAATATGCCGACAATTATACTGTCGAATATACTAAGGGGGATCCTTTAGATGCATCGAAATATATAGCTGCCAAGGGAAAGATTACAGTTCTTTCTCGTACGTCAGCTACGTTCGATGCAGCAGAAGGATACACTGGAGTTGTGTTGTGGGTTAAAGTTACGGCTCATAATACCAAGGGAAGTGGTCCTTCATCAGATCCCTTTGGTGGGATGATCATCCAGTGATTCTATACGAGGGCGCCAGCTTTTGAGAATTTTCCACGTCTCGCGCCCGGTAATGTAAAAACAGCTCTGTAACCACGATGAGCTGTTTTTTTTATGGGCAAAACCCAACAGCCAATGCCCTTCTTCCTAAACGCCTAAAAGTCCGTTAGTCTTTTAGTTTTTTAGACTTTTAGTCTATTAGTCAAAACTCCCTATCTATTCCTTTATAAAGTAATAAGAGCCAAAACCTAGCAGGTTGAAAAAACCTGGTAGGTTTTCCTAATCAAATAAAATTCCAAAAACCTAAAAGTCTAACAGTCTAAATGCCTAACAGTCTATTAGACTAAACGCCTATTAGTAAACTGTTCCTATCTATTCCCTACTTCAGTTATAAGAGCCAAAACCTAACAGGTTGAAAAAACCTGGTAGGTTTTCCAATTAAATAAAATTCCAAAAAACTAAAAGTCGAAAGGTCTAAACGCCTAACAGTCTATTAGACTAAACGCCTAAAAGTCTAATAACCTTAACCCCTAAAAACATCAAACATATACGACATAAGCTAATTTTATTTACTTTTGCACACTTTTAAAAGAAACATTAGCTGACGTGAATAAAAAATATCCCGAATACAAACACCTTGATCTCTCTTCGATAGGTAAAACCATACTCGAATTTTGGGAAGAACGTAATGTTTTTTCAAAAAGTCTTACCCTTAGAGAAAAGAGCACTCCCTATATATTTTATGAAGGACCACCTTCGGCAAATGGCATTCCCGGCATACATCATGTGATGGCACGTGCCATTAAAGATATATTTTGTCGCTACAAAACTCTAAAAGGCTTTTATGTTCAGCGCAAAGCAGGTTGGGATACTCATGGTTTGCCCATCGAAATGGCTGTCGAAAAAACCCTTGGAATCACCAAAGAAGACATCGGCAAAACCATAAGTGTTGCCGATTATAATAAGAATTGCCGTAGCGAAGTGATGAAGTATAAAGACCTATGGGACGAACTCACTCTTAAAACCGGCTATTGGGTCGATTTAGAAAATCCTTATATTACCTTCGATAATAAATACATCGAAACCGTTTGGTATTTGCTCAATCAACTCTACGAAAAGAAACTTTTATATAAAGGATATTCTATTCAACCTTATTCTCCTGCTGCAGGCACCGGACTTAGCACTCACGAACTTAATCAGCCCGGTTGTTACCGTAATGTAAAAGATAACACCGTTGTTGCCCAATTTAAAGTTAGCGAAACCGAAAAACTTCCCTTTACTTCTGCCAATTCAATTTATTTCTTAGCATGGACCACTACCCCTTGGACACTTCCCTCAAACACCGCTTTGGCTGTTGGGAAAAACATCGAATATATTGCTGTTGAAACCTTTAATCCTTATACTTTTCTTCCGGTTACTCTCATATTAGCAAAGGAACTTGCTTCTAAGTATTTCCCTGAAAAAAATGCTGAACTATCTTTTGAAGAATATAAAGATGGCGATAAAGAAATCCCTTATCGCAACATTTCAAGCTTTAGAGGTAAAGATATAGCAGGAATCCGTTTCGAACAATTATTACCTTTTGCCACTCCTGATGATGGAGATGCTTTTAAAGTGGTGATAGGTGATTTTGTTACTACCGAAGATGGTACCGGAATAGTTCACATTGCCCCTAGTTTTGGTGCCGATGACTTTAGAACGGCTAAGCTTAACGGTTTAGGTTCTCTCACTTTGGTGGATAAACAAGGCCGATTTACAGAAGAGATGGGCGAGTTTGCAGGAAAGTATGTTAAATCAGAATACGATGCTTCCTTCAACCCCAAAACAGATCAAAATGTTGATGTTGAAATCATCATTAAACTTAAAAAAGAAAATAAAGCTTTTAAAGCTGAAAAATACGAACACTCATATCCTCATTGCTGGCGTACCGATAAACCCATCCTCTATTATCCACTCGACTCTTGGTTTGTAAAAACCACAGCTTATAAAGATCGTATGATAGAGTTAAACAATACCATTAATTGGAAACCCCAATCAACTGGCACTGGTCGTTTTGGCAATTGGCTTGAAAATCTTGTCGATTGGAATCTTTCCCGTTCACGCTTTTGGGGTATTCCTCTTCCCATTTGGACTTCTGAAGACAGAAGCGAACAAATTTGTATTCAATCAGTTTCTCAGTTGAAAGAAGAAATTGAAAAGTCGATACAATCGGGTTTTATGAAAGATAATCCTTATGCTAATTATAATCCTAATGATGTAAGTGATGCTAATTATACTTCCTTCGATCTTCACCGTCCTAATGTAGATGAAATTATTTTATCATCTCCTCAAGGGAAAAAGATGTTTCGCGAACATGATTTAATTGATGTTTGGTTCGATTCGGGTTCTATGCCTTATGCGCAGTCTCATTTTCCTTTCGAAAATAAAGAAGTATTTAAGAACAATTTCCCTGCCGATTTTATTGCTGAAGGAGTTGACCAAACCCGTGGATGGTTTTTCACCCTTCATGCCATTGCAGTTATGCTATTTGATTCCGTTGCCTTTAAAACAGTTGTTTCGAATGGTTTGGTCTTGGATAAAAAAGGAAATAAAATGTCCAAGCGTCTTGGTAATGCCGTTGACCCCTTTGAAACTATTGAAAAATATGGTGCCGATGCCACACGCTGGTATATGATTACCAATGCACAACCATGGGATAATCTCAAATTCGACACCGAAGGTATAGGAGAAGTACAACGTAAATTCTTTGGCACTCTCTATAATACCTATAGCTTCTTTGCCCTCTATGCTAATATTGATGGTTTCACTTATTCAGAGGCTGAAATCCCAAATAATGAACGTCCTGAAATAGATCGTTGGATACTTTCTGAACTCAATAGCCTTATTCGTAATGTGGATGAATATTATTCCGACTATGAACCTACAAAAGCAGGTCGTGCGATACAAGAGTTTGTTGATAGTCATTTAAGTAATTGGTATGTGCGTCTAAGTCGCCGCCGTTTTTGGAAAGGTGATTATTCGAATGACAAAATATCTGCTTATCAAACGCTCTATAATTGTTTAATTACCATCTCTCAACTTTCTGCTCCCATTGCTCCTTTCTTTATGGATCGCTTATTTATCGATCTAAACAAGGTAACAGGCAAAATGTCCTGCGAGTCGGTTCATCTTTCTGATTTTCCTCAATCAAATGAAGCTTTAGTTGATGTGCTTCTTGAAGAAAGAATGCAACTTGCACAAAAAGTTTCTTCAATGGTATTATCCCTCAGAAAAAAATCAAACATTCGTGTTCGTCAACCTCTTCAGAAAATAATGATTCCTTTGGTGGATAGTAGTTTTGAAGATAAAATCGAATTGGTTAGAAGTCTTATTTTATCAGAGGTGAACATTAAAGAGATTGATTATATTTCTGGAAACGAAGGCATTTTGGTTAAGAAAATCAAACCAAACTATAAAACATTAGGACCTAAATACAGCAAACTGATGAAGCAAATTGCTGCAGCTGTTGCCGGTTTTACTGATGTCGAAATAAATATACTAGAACAAAACGGAGGATTACATCTTAATATTGAAGAGCAGGATGTTCATCTTTGCCTCGAAGATGTTGAAATTATTACTGATGATATTCCAGGATGGGTGGTTACCAATTCAGGGAATTTAACCATCGCTTTAGATATCACAATATCCCCTGAACTCCTACAGGAGGGCATTGCACGTGAAATAGTAAACCGCATTCAAAACATGCGTAAAGATAATGGATTCGACATAATTGACAAGATTCATATCGAAATTGAGAAAAATAATGATGTTATTGCAGCAGTGGAGAATAATTATATGTACATTTGCTCGGAAACTTTAGCCGAAAAACTTGTATTTATCGACTCTATGCCTAATGATGTAATTTCAATAGCATTAACCGACGAAATTCAAACAAAATTAATCATAAGTAAAGTTTTATAATAATAATAAAGGGGGCTATATGCAAAACGAAGAAACAACAAAAACCAGATTTTCAGAAGAAGAATTACAGGAATTCAAAAATATTATTATAGAAAAGCTTGGCAAAGCTAATCAAGATTTACTTCTTCTTACTGATGCATACACTAACAATAGTGAGGCAGACACAAATGATACGTCTCCAACATTTAAAGTTTTGGAAGAAGGATATCAAGTTTTATCGAAAGAGGAAAATAGTCGTTTGGCTTCACGTCAGATTAAATTTATTAAATCGCTCGAAAATGCATTGATACGTATTGAAAACAATACTTATGGTGTATGTAGGGTTACAGGTAAACTTATTTCTAAAGAACGCCTACGTATTGTTCCTCATGCTACTTTAAGTATTGATGCAAAGTTATTGCAGGTAAAAAAGAAATGACCCCCCGTTTTTCATTACGATCAATTAAGGGTGCTCAACTAGCCATCTTAATCATTCTTTTTGTGCTCATTTTTGACCAGCTTATTAAAGTCTGGATTAAGACACATATGTATATTGGTCAGGAGTTTAGTGTGGCAGGGAATTGGTTTTTTATCCATTTCACCGAAAACAATGGAATGGCATTTGGTTTGGAGTTTGCCGGTAATTTTGGCAAGCTGTTTCTTAGCTTGTTCCGTATCGTTGCAATTAGTGCTATAGGTTATTATATTTATAAGCTTTCCAAGAAAAAGGATACTCCTTTAGGTTTGTATATTTGTTTGGCCCTTATCTTTGCTGGTGCTTTTGGAAATATTATTGATAGTGCCTTCTATGGTTTGATGTTTTCTGACAGTAATTATCAAATTGCTCAGGCATTTCCTGATGGAGGAGGTTATGCCAGTTTTCTTCATGGGAAAGTGGTGGATATGCTTTACTTCCCTATGATTGAAGGACATTTCCCTTCTTGGTTTCCTTTTTGGGGAAATGATGAGTTTATCTTTTTCCGTCCTGTATTTAATATCGCCGATTCATCTATAACTGTGGGTGTTTTTATGCTCATCATATTTCAGAATAGATTTTTCGGAAAGAAAACAAATTCTCCTGAGCCTAATGTTGAGCCAGATATCACTTAATTTGGTTTATTAACATTTCTTCATAACTCTTGTTTATTCAGGGTTGATAAATTTTTCCTTCAAAAATGATTTACTTTGCTCAACGATTACTACCTTTGAACCATGATTGACAATAATAATCCAGCAGGCGATAATACGCGCAGAAAGACCAAAGAACTCCAAAAACGTATCGATATAAATCAGCATGGGCGTGTGCCTCCGCAAGCTATTGATCTTGAAGAAGCGGTTATTGGAGCTATGCTTTTAGAGCAAAATGCGGTTTCAGTGGTTATTGAAACCCTCAAACCCGAAGTGTTTTATAAGGAAGCTCATCAACAAATATTTAGCGCCATTATGGTTTTGTTTGCTAAAAACGAACCCATCGATATTCTTACGGTTACTAACGAACTTAAGAGTATGGGCGTTTTGGAACAAGTTGGTGGAGCTTATTACATCACAATGTTAACCAATAGGGTTACTTCTTCTGCTAATATTGAATTCCATGCACGTATTCTTCAGCAAAAATATATACAGAGGGAGTTGATTGCTATTTCATCCGAAATTATTCGCGATTCGTTTGAAGACACTACCGATGTGTTGGAGTTATTGGACAGAGCCGAAAAAAATCTGTTTTCGATTAGTGATAATAACTTACGCAGCGACGCTATTGATATGCGCATTTTGGTGAAGGATGCCATTAAGGAAATTGAAAAAGCACGTAATTCGGAAACCCATTTAACTGGGGTTCCTTCTGGTTTCACTGAATTGGACAGAATTACCAATGGTTGGCAAAAATCTGATTTAATCATCATCGCTGCTCGTCCTGGTATGGGGAAAACGGCTTTTGTTCTTTCGATGGCTCGCAATATAGCTGTTGACCATAAACGCCCCATTGTTATTTTTTCTTTAGAAATGAATTCTTTGCAATTGGTCACTCGTTTAATTTCGAGTGAAAGTCAGTTGCCTGCCGATAAGCTTAAAAAGGGGAATCTTGAAAATTACGAATGGGAACAGTTGAATGTGAAGGTCGCCAGTCTTATTGATGCTCCTCTCGTAATTGACGATTCTGCAGGTTTAAATTTATTTGAACTTCGTGCTAAGTGCCGCCGAATGAAACAACGTTTCGATGTGCAGATTATCATTATCGATTATCTTCAACTGATGACTGCCGCTTCCGACAGCCGAGGTGGAAATCGTGAACAGGAAATCAGTAATATTTCGCGTTCGCTGAAAAATCTTGCCAAGGAATTAAATGTTCCCATTATTGCCCTTTCGCAGCTTAGTCGTGCCGTGGAAACTCGTGGAGGAACAAAACGACCTATTTTATCCGACCTTAGAGAATCGGGCGCTATTGAGCAGGATGCCGACATGGTTCTTTTCATTTATCGTCCCGAATATTATAAATTAACTCAGGATGAGCAAGGAAATTCAACCGAAGGCATGGCCGAAATCATTATTGCTAAACACAGAAACGGTGCGCTTAAAGATATTCAACTTCAGTTTATCGATAAATTCGCAAAATTTTCTGATTATGAAACCGATTATTCGATGTATACCAACGATTTGCCGGCAAACAATCAATTCGATGGGCCCAGTACAAGAACTATTTCGTCGAGTATGAACGATGATAGTAATATGCATGATGAAACATCTACGCCTTTTTAGCGTTTTATGGGTATGAAAAAGTTTTGGATTATTAGTATTTTCGTTTTCGCTTCTTTGTTGGTGCAGGCCTCCTATATTTTCATTCCTATGGATGCTCCTCAAAAGAATCATCTTAAAGCATACGGAATCACCTATTGGTTGTTAAAACAAGACGTAGAAGTGAGTTGGTTGCTCAACTATAGGGGAGGGAGTTTTATGTGTAAATATGCCAAAGCCATTGAAGATGAATGTTTAACACGTGGAGTTTCTTATCAAATTATAGCCGATGTTCAGGCCTCAGCCATTTTGCAGGAGATTTTGAGCAACGAGAACAATATGGATGAAATTAAGTTGCAGAAGCCCCCTAAAATTGCCGTATATTCTCCAAAAAATAAATTACCTTGGGACGATGCCGTAACTTTGGTTTTGAAATATGCCGAAATTCCATACGATGTGGTGTATGATGTTGAAGTAATTCAGGGGAGTTTGCCTTTATACGATTGGCTTCACATGCATCATGAAGACTTTACGGGGCAATATGGAAAGTTTTGGTCTGCCTTTCAAAATGCGGCTTGGTATAGAGAAGATGTAAAAGCAACTGAGGATAATGCTCATAAATTGGGTTTTAATAAGGTTTCGCAATTGAAACTTGCCGTTGCGAAAAAAATTAGAGATTTTGTTGCTGGTGGTGGTTATTTGTTTTCGATGTGTTCGGCTCCCGATAGTTATGATGTGGCTCTTTCGGCCGAAGATGTTGATATATGCGATATTATGTTTGATGGCGATCCTCCTGACCCCAATGCGCAATCGAAAATCGACTTTAGCAAATGTTTTGCTTTTACCAATTTCAAATTGGTTACAAATCCCTACGAATATGAAATTTCGACCATAGATGTACCCCATATGCGTAAGTTGGAAGAAAGAAACGATTTATTTACTCTATTCGAGTTTTCAGCAAAATGGGATCCTGTGCCCACTATGCTTTGTCAGAATCACACCCAGATTCTTAAAGGTTTTATGGGGCAAACAACAGCTTTTCGTAAGGAAGCCATTAAGTCGACTACTTTGATTATGGGCGAAAACAAATCGCTTGACGAGGCAAAATATATACATGGTGAATATGGTAAGGGTACTTGGACTTTCTTAGGAGGTCACGACCCCGAAGATTATCAGCACTTGGTGGGTGATCCTCCAACCGATTTAAATTTATTCCCCAACTCACCCGGATATCGTTTAATCCTGAATAATGTTCTGTTTCCTGCTGCTAAAAAGAAGAAACAGAAGACCTAAAGCTGGTGTAGACTGAATTGCAAATACACACTTTTGCGAAAGTGAAATTAATAGAAGAATTGATTATGGGAAGATTCTGTATATATCTTTTCTGTGGGCAATAGCAATAAATCTAATGGTCGTTGGCTCATTTAATTCAAGGCCTAACCTATAATCGCCTAATCTAACTCTATAATAGTTTTGAAATCCAACTAATTTCTTAATTCTGCGGACATCAGCCAATGTTTCTGCTTTATCAAATTCAGCTATAGTTTGTTCAATCTTTTTGTTTAAAGTTGAATCAGTGAATTTGTCCAAACATTTATAGAATGATTTGTCGAATTCAATTTTCATTGGGATTTTAGCTTTTTCATAACTTCATCACGGCTCACATTTTCGCCGGTTTTTATCGAATCCATTAGTGTGCCTAAAGCAAAATCCTCAAATTGTTCATCTCGAAGAGATAAAACATTTGCTCCAAGCTTTTTAGCTAATTCAAACAATATTTTATTGCTTTTTGTGTCTGCTTTAATAATAATAGCTCCCATTAAGTTGAAATGTTTTTACAAAGGTACAAATTATTTTATTGCCTTCTAAATTTTCCTAAAACTTTCATTTCCTAATTGAACTTATGAAAGACAAATTAAGCCCATCAAAAAACATACTACTTGAATTGAACATAAGCTAACAATTAGCCATGCAATTTTAACAAAATTAATTCAGCATTATGGAGTAGGGGAATGAGTTATTTTTAATGTTAATCTTCTAAAACCTTGCTGCAACTGCATAAAAACACAATATAATATTGAAATATTTTTACCTTTGCAAATTAATTGAATACTATACTATATTAACCATATAAAGCAGCGATGAATTATAAGACTAAATTGATTTGGCTGAGTTTTCTAATACCGATACTAATTTCATTAATGTTTTCGGCTTGCACACCTCAAAAAAAGCTGATGTATCTTCAAAATAAAGAACATTCAACTTACGATAGTTCAAGTACTATTTTTGGAAACTACCATATCAAATCAAATGATAATCTTTATATACAGATTACCAGCCTGACTAAAACCAATTTCGAGATTTCCAATACAGGTGCTGTAACAAGTATCGACCCTTATTATTTAAGCTATACAGTTGACGAAGCAGGCAATATAGAATTGCCCATGGCAGGAACTGTTTTAGTGAAAGGACTTACGGCCGAACAAGCAAAAATGAAAGTGCAGGATGCCATAAAGCAATATGTTACTAATGCTACTGTTAATTTAAAAATACTGAATTATAAAATTACCCTATTGGGAGAAGTAAGCAAACCCGGGACATATAATATTAAAGAAAATCGCATCAATATTTTAGAAGCACTTGGACAAGCTAGCGATTTAACACGTTATGCGAACCGACATAAAATAATGATTATTAGAGAAGACGATAAGGGACAAAAAAATAGTTATTATATCGACCTTACCGATAAACGGATTCTCTACAGCGAAAAATATTATGTTATGCACAATGATGTGATATATGTTGAACCTAATAAAATTGACAAAGCAACAGGCTTTGTCGAAATCCCTTGGTCTATCATACTATCAACAATTTCAACAACGGTATTAATAATCACATTAATCACCCGATAATAACTTAAACAATATACAATAGTGGATATTTCAGAGAAAAAAGCACAACCAACAATCGAAAGACCCCAACAAGAAGATAAAGTTGATTTTATAGCCATACTGTTTAAGTATTTGTTCTTTTGGCATTATTTTGCAATTTCAATAATCTTAGCCTTGCTGCTGGCTTTTATATTCAATAAATATTCGGCACCGGTTTATCAGGCAAAATCTTTAGTTTTAGTTAAAACAGAACGTTCAACAGGTGGGCTTCTTGGGAGCTTAGATTTATTGCGTCCCAATAAAAAAATCGAAAACGAAATAGCCATCCTGAAATCGTATCAACTAACGCTAAACACCGTTAAAGAATTAAATATGTATGTCACCTATCTATCCGATAAGAACTTCCGTTCGACCGATATTTATGGTGAAAATCCTTTCGATGTCACCATTGATACACTTTCTAATCAAATCATCAATGTGATTCCTTTTTCAGTTAAAATTCTATCAAGCGATAAATATCAAATTGAATTACCTGAACAGGAAAGTGTGAATGTATATGACTATCAGGCCGAAGATATCAAAGAAAAAAAGGTAGATGTTCCTAAACAAATTAAAACATTAAACTTTGGCGAATTATATAAAACCCAATTCTTTTCATTTAAAATCAATTTGAATGCGGTTTATATCCCCGAAGAACACAATGGCAAGCAGTTTCAATTCATCATTAACAATATTGCTGAATTAGCTTCTCAGTTAAACAACATTGATGCCAAATCGGTGAATAAAGATGCCGATGTTGTTGAAATTTCGTTTAAGCATAAAAGCGAGAAAAAAGCTATCGAATTCATAAACACCCTTTCGAAAAACTATATACTTCTTGATTTAGAAGATAAAAATCGTATTTCTATTAATACCATTAGCTACATCGATCAGCAGCTAAACGGAATTTCAGATTCACTTTCTACTGCTGAAGGTAATCTCGAAAATTTTAAAAGCACTAATAACATGTTATATTTGGATGATCAAGCTAAAACGATCTTTACAAACATTAATAACATAGAACAACTTAGGGCCGCCGAGAATATTAAAAAACAATATTATCAATATTTACTTGCCTATCTGAAAAACAACAACAGTAACAATGTTGATATTATAGCCCCTTCTGCTCTTGGCATTCCTGATGCTAATTTAAATGTTTTAGTTGGAGAATTAGTAAAACTTTCATCTGAAAAGAATCAACTTTCACTAAACTCTACAAAGAAAAACCCCTATTATCTCGAAATAGAATCACAAATAAACGATACTAAAAAAGCTTTAATAGAAACGGTAAACAACATTATATCTTATTCAAACATTACGATCAACGATTTAGATAAAAACATAAAACAAATTCAAGGTGAAATAAACAAACTACCCGAAACCGAAAGAAAGTTGATTAACATTCAACGAAAGTATAAGGTAAACGACCAAATCTATACATTTCTACTTCAGAAAAAAGCAGAAGCTGCAATTGCTAAAACAACAAATGCCCCCGATAACAAATTCATTGATAAGGCAAGAAAAGCAGAAATGGTTTTCCCAAAAACTTCAACGAATTATTTAATAGCTATTTTATTAGGCTTACTTATCCCGATTGCTTTTATCTTTATCAAAGATTACGCAAACGATAAAATCGTTGAGAAGAGAGATATAGAGAAACTTACCAATTTCCCAGTTATTGGAACGGTAATTCATAATGATAAAGAAAGCAAATTGGTAGTACATTCGTCTCCTAAATCCTCAATCTCCGAATCGTTTAGGGCAATCAGAACCAATCTACAATACGTTACATTAAACAAGGAAAAGCCTGTTTTTTTAATTACCTCTTCCATGGTAAATGAAGGAAAGACCTTTACTTCTGAAAACCTTGCTTCTGTTTTTGCAATGAATGGCAAAAAAACATTGCTGATGGGGTTCGACTTAAGAAAACCTAAAATTTATGATGACTTTGCATTAGAGAACGATGAAGGGATTAGTAGTGTTTTAATTGGTAGGGTAGAACTTACTAAAGCGATAAAAACTACTCATATTGAAAACCTCTTCGTTCTTTTGGGGGGGCCTATTCCTCCTAATCCTTCAGAGTTAATATCTTCTGTTCAGAACGATGAATTGTTTGCGAAGGTAAAAGATATGTTTGATGTAATAGTAATTGATACGCCGCCAATTGGTTTGGTTACTGATGCCCTCTTGCTCATGAAATATGCAGATGCAATTATTTATGTTGCACGTCAGGATTATACCAGTAAAAAAGTATTCGCTGCTGTAATTCATGATTTAGAGTCTAAAGACTATTTTAAAGTTAATGTTGTGCTTAATGATGTTGGTTTAAGTAGAAGTGGTGGTTACGGATATGGTTACGGATATGGTTATGGATATGGTTATGGATATGGTTACGGATATGGTTACGGTTACTATTCTGATGATGATAAAGATAATGAAGAAAAGCAGAAAACCCAATCTAAATTCAAGAAGAATACACATTCATCTCAATCACAATCTAACGATATAACTTAAATTTTCTTTTTTGAATTTAGGTAATCATAAACTAATATGAACCATCTTAAAGAACTTGAATCCGAATCCATTTATATAATTCGTGAAGTAGCTGCTCAATTTGAGCGTCCAGCACTTCTTTTTTCTGGAGGAAAAGATTCTATTGTATTAACTCATTTAGCGCTAAAAGCCTTTTATCCGGCAAAACTTCCTTTTCCATTATTACATATTGATACTGGTCATAATTTTGATGAAACCCTTCAGTTTAGAGATGAATTAGCAAAACGAATTGATGCAAGACTAATTGTGGGTTATGTTCAGCAATCTATCGACGAAGGTAAAGCAACTGAAGAAAAAGGAATAAATGCCAGCCGAAATGTCCTTCAAACTGTGACCCTGCTCGACACTATTGAAAAGCATAAAATAGATGCTGCTATGGGGGGAGGAAGAAGGGATGAAGAAAAAGCACGAGCAAAAGAACGTTTCTTTTCGCATCGTGATGAATTTGGACAATGGGATCCTAAAAATCAACGCCCTGAACTTTGGAATATATTAAATGGGAAAAAGCGCATGGGAGAACATTTTAGAGTCTTCCCAATAAGCAATTGGACAGAAATGGATATTTGGCAATACATATTAATGGAAAATATTCCTTTACCTGTTTTGTATTTTGCTCATCAACGTGAAGTGTTTTTTAGAGATGGAGTTTGGCTTGCCAAAATGCCAGTTATTCAAATGAAACCTGGTGAATCCTCAGAAGAAAAAATAATTAGGTTTCGAACAATAGGAGATATTACATGTACTGGTGCCACCATTTCTACTGCTTCAACAGTTGAAGATATTATCTTAGAAACTGCTGCTTCCAGAGTTACTGAAAGAGGTGGCCGGTTTGACGACAAACGTTCAGAATCGGCAATGGAAGACCGTAAAAGAGAAGGTTATTTTTAACAAGACACAATGGAAGGTTTTAGCAATAAAGGATATATGAATATGAGCATGCTACGGTTTACAACAGCCGGAAGCGTAGATGATGGGAAAAGCACGCTTATAGGAAGATTATTATATGATACAAAATCTATTTTTGAGGATCAATTAGAGCAAGTGAAACATGCAAGCATTCAAAAAGGGGCTGAGCATATAAATCTAGCCTTACTTACTGATGGTTTGCGAGCCGAACGAGAGCAAGGAATAACAATTGATGTAGCTTATCGATATTTTGCTACTCCTAACAGAAAGTTTATTATTGCAGATACCCCAGGACATGTCCAGTATACACGAAATATGGTTACTGGTGCTTCAACTGCTGATGCTGCGATAATTCTTGTGGATGTAAGAAAAGGTATAACTGAACAAACTTGCAGGCATTCTTATATTGCCTCTTTGTTAGGAATACGTCATCTTATTGTATGCGTAAATAAAATGGATTTAGTGAGTTTTGATATTGAAGCCTTTGAGAAAATTAAATCCTTGTTTCAAGCATTTGCCAAAAAGATTCAGGCGCAAGAATTGCATTTCGTTCCTATTAGCGCATTATTTGGAGATAATGTGGTCAGTTTATCAGAAAATACACCTTGGTATAATGGTGGCACCTTAATTGAAATTCTGGAGAAAATCCCTGTAAACAATTTTATAGCTAATTCTGGAGCAAGATTTCCAATTCAATATGTAATCCGACCACAGAGCGACGATTTCCATGATTATAGAGCTTATGCCGGAAGAATTGCCAGTGGCACCTTTTCAATAGGTGATACTGTTATGATATTGCCTTCTGGGCATAAAACAAATATTAAATCCATTAGTGTTTATCAGGAAAACATTAGTTCAGCAAGTTTTCCATTATCGGTAAGCATAAGCCTTGATGATGACTTTGATATTAGCCGAGGGGATGTAATGGTGAAAATGGACAATCCTCCATTAATATCTCAAGAAATAACCTTAATGGTGTCGTGGATGAGTGAGAAGCCGATGAAGATTGGGGATAAGTATATTTTACGTCAGGCTGCCCGCGAAACAAAAGCTATTGTAAAGTCAATTAACTATGTTGTTGATGTGAACAATCTGAATCAATTCGAGAGAGACCATTTGCAAATGAATGAAATTGCATCCATCAGTCTTAAAACCACTCAACCCTTAGTGTACGATCTTTACAAGGAAAATAGAATTACCGGGAGTGTCATTTTGGTTAATGAGGGTACGTTTGAAACCGCTGGCGCAGGAATGATTTCCGCATAATAAATTAATTAACTTTTACACGTTTGAATATGAAAACTGCATTGATAACAGGTGTTACAGGGCAAGACGGAGCCTATTTATCAGAATTTCTATTAAAAAAAGGATACATTGTACATGGGATTAAAAGGCGTTCTTCTCAGTTCAATACTGACAGGATTGAACACCTATATCTGGACCCTCATATCGAAAATCGTAACTTTGTTTTGCATTATGGCGATATGTCTGATGCAACCAATGTTATACGTTTGATTCAGGAAATACAACCTGATGAAATTTATAATTTAGCAGCCATGAGTCATGTTCAGGTGAGTTTTGAAACACCTGAATATACCGCTAATGTTGATGCTATGGGAGCTCTTAGAATACTTGATGCTATTCGTATCTTGGGTTTAGAGAAAAAGACCCGCTTTTATCAGGCATCGACTAGTGAACTTTATGGGAAAGTCCAGGAAATACCACAGAGTGAAACGACTCCTTTTTATCCTCGAAGCCCTTATGCAGTAGCTAAACTATATGCTTATTGGATTACTGTAAATTATCGTGAAGCTTATAATCTTTATGCTTGTAATGGTATTTTGTTTAATCACGAAAGCCCAATTAGGGGTGAAACTTTCGTAACTCGTAAAATCACTCGGGCAGTTGCGAAGATTGCTCTTGGAATGCAAGATAAATTATATTTGGGAAACCTTTCTGCGAAACGTGACTGGGGACATGCAAAAGACTTTGTTAAGGCAATGTATCTTATGTTGCAGCAAGATGAAGCAGAAGATTTCGTAATTGCAACGGGTATTACTACCGAAGTCAGGGAATTTGTTAGGTTAGCTTTTGCCGAAGCAGGTCTTACTATTGGATTTCAAGGAAATGGTATAGACGAGGTGGGTATTATCGACAGTATTAATCACGATGTATTGCCTTCCTATACTGATAACCTTAACTCAAGATCTAAATTATCGGAAAAGCTTTCAATTGGAGATGTGGTAGTAAAAGTTGATCCGAAGTATTTCAGACCCACTGAGGTTGATTTATTAATAGGTGACCCTTCAAAAGCCAAACGTATACTTGGTTGGGAGCCAAAATACAATTTAAATAGTTTGGTAAAAGAGATGGTAGTCTCTGATGTGAAGTTGATGCAAAAGGAAAACTATCTGAAAGAAGGTGGTTTCACGGTTCATAATTATTTCGAATAGGGGATATGAATAAAGATTCAAAAATATATATTGCCGGACATTTAGGTATGGTAGGTTCGGCTATTCATCGCAATTTGGTGAATAAGGCATATCATAATTTTATTTTAAAAAACATTGATGAACTTGACCTTAGCAATCAGAATGATGTGGCTGCTTTTTTCGAAAAAGAAAAACCTGAATATGTAGTTTTAGCAGCCGCTAAAGTGGGTGGAATTGTTGCAAACAATACTTATAGGGCTCAGTTTATTTACGAGAACATCCAGATTCAGAATAATATCATTCATCATAGTTATTTGAATGGGGTGAAGAAATTGCTTTTCCTTGGAAGTTCGTGCATCTATCCTAAGAATTGCCCTCAACCGATTAAAGAGGATTATTTGCTGACCAACGAATTAGAGTACACCAACGAACCCTATGCTATAGCGAAAATTGCCGGAATTAAAATGAGCGAAAGCTACAATCTGCAATATGGCTGCAATTTCATTAGTGTGATGCCTACCAATTTATACGGCCCAAACGATAATTATAATCTGGAAACTTCGCATGTGTTGCCTGCATTAATTCGTAAGATTTATTTGGGGAAATGCTTGATGGGAAATAATTGGGAAGCCATAAGGAAGGATTTGAATCTTCGTCCAATTGAGAAGGTTTCGGGACTTAATTCTAAAGAAGAGATTCTCGAAAAACTAAATCACTTTGGAATTCAAAACGATCAAACTACAAGTATTGAATTGTGGGGAACGGGAAATCCTTTGCGTGAGTTTATGTATGCTGAAGATTTGGCGGATGCCTGCGTTTTCTTAATGGAAAACATTGACTTCGCTGACCTTTCGAAAAACAAACCTGTTATCAACACTCACATCAATATTGGAACAGGTGTTGACCTTACGATTAGTGAATTGGCCAATATGATAAAGCAGATGATAGGTTTTGAAGGGAACATCGTTTGGAATGCAGCTAAACCTGATGGCACATATCGTAAGCTTTTAGACGTTAGCAAACTTCACTCCCTGGGTTGGAAACACAACACATCACTGGAAGAAGGATTGAAGAAAGTTTATCAGGCATACATCGCTTAGAAGGATCAAATTCCAAGTTTAAAATTCCAAATTTCAAGACCTAAGAAAGCTTGTTTTAGATTTCCTTACCTCAAAGGGAGGTGTAGACAAGCATATAATCTTCAATCGTTTCGTAGTGTAATGTATAGTTTTCAGTTTTCCCCTGAAACTGTATAATCCCATCAATTTCTCCTTTCCCTTGAAACATAAAGGGAAGAATGTGAAGGTTTTCTTTAAAGTCGACGCCATCAATTCCTTTGAGTTTATAGAGCGATTCTTTTGCTCCCCACAACACATAAAGCTCTTCTTTTAGGAAGTCCTCACTCAGCCTCTTGGCTTCTTCATTCGAAACAAATTTCTCAGCCAAACGCGTTATTCGATCAGTGATGATTTCGATATCGATGCCGGTTTGATGTTGTTGGCTATAGAGTATCGCCCCAAAATCGCCTGAGTGAGAAACCGAGATGTAGCCCTCTGCATTCCCAAGTATAGGTTTCCCGTTAGCAGTATAAAGGATATGAACTGAAGGATTTTGCAGTATTTCCTGCAGAAGCAAACGGTAGCTCAGCCAATGAACCCTCCGTTTATTATGAATAAAAGTATTGTACTGTTGTTTTTCAGTGGCACTTAGCGAAAGCCTTTCGAGGAAAAACGAAGGTTCCTCGCTTATCTTCCAAACACCCAGAAACACTCCTGGCAATACTTCCGACTTCTGATATAATGGCATGCTCTTTTGTAAATTCCAAGTCTCAAATTCCAGATTTCAAGCCCCCTAGTGCTCCTCTTGCTATTTGGGGTTTAGACCTTGAGACTTGAGTCTTATTTTAGGCAAAACTAATAATATTCTTTCAATTAGGGATATTGTTCTGAAGGGCATTGTTGTTTATATGCGATTTATAACTACTTTTGCCACTCATTTTAAAACATTAATGATATGAACTCAACTGTTATGACAGATAAGCTTTTAGATTATAAAGTCGCTGATATATCCCTTGCCGATTGGGGACGAAAAGAAATTGAAATTGCCGAAAAAGAAATGCCCGGTCTGATGTCGCTCAGAGCGAAATTTGGTAAGGAAAAACCATTGCAAGGTGCTCGTATTTCAGGTTCGCTGCATATGACCATCCAAACGGCTGTATTAATAGAAACTCTTGTTGAACTTGGCGCCGATGTTCGTTGGGCAAGTTGTAACATATTTTCGACACAAGACCATGCTGCTGCTGCCATTGCTGCTGCGGGTGTTCCTGTTTTTGCTTGGAAAGGCGAAAGCCTCGAAGAGTATTGGTGGTGTACAAAACAAGCGCTTACTTTCCCAGGAAATAAAGGGCCTCAGATGATAGTGGACGATGGTGGAGATGCTACTTTGTTTATCCACAAAGGTTATCAGATTGAAAACAATGCCGACATCCTAAAGGCGCCTGCTTCGAATGTTGAAGAAGCTGTGATTATGAAACTTCTGAGCGAAATATTTGTTGAAGAGCCCGGAAAATGGCATAATGTTGTGAAAGAATGGAAAGGTGTTTCTGAAGAAACTACCACTGGCGTACATCGCTTATATCAGATGATGGAAAAAGGAGAATTGTTGATTCCTGCTATCAATGTAAATGATTCGGTTACCAAATCGAAGTTCGATAATTTGTATGGCTGCCGCGAATCGCTGGCTGATGGTATCAAACGTGCCACTGACGTGATGATAGCAGGCAAGGTAGTGGTTGTGTTGGGTTATGGCGATGTTGGTAAAGGTTGCGCTCATTCGATGCGCTCGTATGGTGCCCGCGTTATTGTTACCGAAATTGATCCTATTTGTGCCCTACAGGCCGCTATGGAAGGCTTCGAAGTTACTCAGGTTGAAAACGCTTTAGCCGAAGGTGACATCTATGTTACCACAACAGGAAATAAAGATGTGATTACCCTCGACCACATGCGTCAGATGAAAGATCAGGCTATTGTTTGTAATATTGGTCATTTCGACAATGAAATTCAGGTTGAAAAACTGGAGAACTATAAAGGCATACAGAAAATCAACATCAAACCTCAGGTTGATAAATATCTTTTCCCTGAAGGTCATGCTATCTTTTTGTTAGCCGAAGGTCGTTTGGTGAATTTAGGTTGTGCCACAGGTCATCCTTCATTCGTAATGAGCAATTCATTCACTAATCAAACGCTGGCTCAATTAGATTTATGGAAAAATAATTATGAAGTGGGCGTTTATCGTCTACCTAAATACTTGGACGAAGAAGTTGCCCGCCTTCACTTAGAAAGAATTGGCGTAAAACTCACCATCTTAACCCAAGAACAAGCTGACTATTTAAGTGTTCCGGTGAGTGGCCCTTATAAAGCCGACCATTACAGATATTAGGAGTTTTTAGGGGGGCAGGCCTATAATGGGCTCAAGTTCCAAGTCCCAAATTCCAAGGGTGGAAAGGGGGCGGAAAGAAAGAATCCATCTTTTAGAAAGATGGATTCTTTTGTTTTAAGAAATAGAAGGGAAGGGATCTTCCGCTAGATTGTGGGGGTATTATCGTTTAAAAAACTCTTTAATTGCCTTAAACCAGAAAATTATACCTCCAATGGCTAATGCTATTACGAAAATGTTAGCAAAAATAATAAATACAATGTTGTTTTCCATATTAATGTTTTTGCAAAGATAGTTAAATGCTAAGTTAATTTGTTAATGAAATAAATTTAGAGCTAAGCGCTAAGGGTGGAAGGGGGCGGAAAGAAAGAATCCATCTTTTAGAGAGATGGATTCTTTTTGTTTAGTATTTGCTCGGAAAATGGGAAAACCCCTAGGGTGAAGTCTGAGGGTTTTGGGATAGATATATCGTGATGAATAGTGTTAGAATTCGAATGTCATATCGTCCATGTGACCATTGATGAAACGATGGTTAATGGTTTTTTTAGGATGTCCGGTTAGTTCGCAGGTGATTTCTTTTAAACCTGAACGAACGATGATAGGATTGCAAAATCCTTCGAGGTCGGAAATGGATGTTTTTTTTCCGATGGTAACAGTGGCTCCTTTAACGGCTGTTCCATTTAGAGTGACAGAAGCATGAAGACCAGTGTGATGTACCCCAATATCAGAACGACGTGATGCAGGATAGAATCCTTTACATAAATCGAGATTGATATTTTTGAAATGAGGGATTAAATAGGTTAGTACTTCTATGTTTTTACGCATTTCTAAAATTACATCATTGATTTCTTTATTAGCCACATTTGAGGTGGTTTCAACAGTGGGAGCTGCTCCAATTAAATCATTAAATTCAGCAGCAAGGGTGTAAGCATCATCAAAATTTTGCTCGGTTACTTCATAGGGAATAAAATCATCATTAGTAAATAAATCGGGAATAAAAACATTGATTTTTAATGAACTTGCAAAGGCAAATATATCAGCATCTTTAAAATGGAATATTTCACTTTCGGAATAATTGACTTTTTCTTTTAAATCGGGCAGGTTTTCGACTATAGCATAGGCTGTGGTTTTAGAAAGCAGAACGCCCATAGCTTCTGAGAAATCTGCTTTAAGTTGGGATTTTTGATCGGTAAGACCTTTACCTGTAAGTTCTTTAGTTCCTGCTTTATCGTAAACTGAAGCAAGATTGGTGGTAAGTGCATTCACTTGACTTTTAAAGGGGATGTAGAGAAACCAAAGGGATTTAAAAGCTATAATGTTCAGGAAATTTAAAAGCTTGTCGACTCTGTTAATTTCATTTGTTTGGTTTTTACTTAAATTATGCATATAATATTATCTGATTAATTAATGAGCAAAAGTAGTAAATATCCTAATGCAAATAATATTTTGAAACATTTTATTTTGTTATAGAAGCTTAGCATACAGCACCCCTAGACATTTATAGGAAGCGATAAAACTATAATTGTTTGAAAATTAAATTATTTCAGATGTTAATTAAATTATTTTAGATGAGGTTTAAAATGTTACGGATGGGAAATTAAAATGTTTAGGATGGAGATTAAAATGTTTAGGATGGGAAATTAAAATGTTTAGGATGAGGTTTAAATTGTTCTGGAAGGGATTAAAATGTTCCGTAAGAGAATGAAAACATTCTGGATGAAGGTGAAATATTAAGGAAAGGGAGCGGATTTTATATTGATGTGCAAGAGTTGAAGTTGGACGAGGTTTAGATTGTGTTGGATGAGCTATAGTTGGACATGTTTAATATATAAAATGTGCTAGATGAACATGAGATATTGGCGGATGAGATTTAGTTGATTTTGGACAAGTGTGAGTTGGTTGTGTATGTGAATGAAATTGTTTTGGATGTGGTTGAGTTAGTTTCAGAAGGGGTTAAGATTGTTCTAGATGTGGTTAAGATTGTTCTGGATGGAAATGATATGATATTAGTTGAGGAAGTGACTAGAGTGTTTGGAGTGATTAGAGTGCCTAAAGTTCCTAGAGTGCCTAGAGTGTTTGGATTGCCTGGATTGCTTAGAGTTAGGGGAAAGGTAAGTAGATTGGTGATTAACCCCAACTTCTTAAAATGGGGCAATAATAGTGTGGTGAGTTTAATTAACTATGGCCGGAAGCAAAGTGCGAATTGAGTAGTGTGAAATTAAAAGATAAACTTTATTAAGCACTAAGCCCCCAAATGATTAATCAAATAGAGGCTTAGGTGGAGGCTTGAAATTATCGCGCCTTGAAGTAGCAAAACTACAAAATACATATTTATCTTTGCTAAAAATATCGAATGATTACTTTCTTTATATGCTTATTAATTGTCTATTTTTTAGGCTCTGTAGATTGGGGATTGAAAAAGTTTCTGTACTCCTTGTTTATGATTATTTTGCTTCCATTAGGCTTGGAGATTTTTATTCTTGGTGTATTTTTTATGAAAACAGAAAAGTTTGAAAAGGCACTCCAACAGTGTAAAGATTAGCTAGTGCAAGAAAAAGATTCCATCTTTTGAAAAGATGGAATCTTTCATAATTATCCCATATTGTAAAAATGTTTATTTTTGGCGATAGTAACCATTGCTTAAATGAAAGAAATGATATGAGCCTATACGAAAAACTGCTGCCGATGGTGTATGAGTTGGGGTTTTTGAGGAATTGAGAATGGACAATGGACAGTTGACAATGGACAGTTGACAATGGAATTAAAAATTAAGAATGAATAATGGAATCACATAGGTTCTGTGTTAATTTCCAAATTTTCTTCATTCAAATTTATTTTTTAATTTTGCTGCAGACCAAAAGAAGGCTTTTGGCGATTCAATAAACCGAAGTCTATCTTGTGCAGCAAGATTAATTTCTTGCTGCTTTTT
>CAIXTV010000260.1 GCA_903922465.1 uncultured bacterium | reverse complement strand
TCAATTTAAAAAGTTTGTTGAAGTAGCAGTTGAGCATACAGTTAACTGTATTTCAATTAGTTTGAATACTGTTTTATGTAAATTACACCACAGTTTGAGGAATTTCACTGTAATCATGGCTGAAAATATTTTAAAGAGAAAGTCAAACATTCAACAGGGTAGGGACTTGGAATTTGGGTTTTATTCCTTAAGGTCATAATAAGAGCCAAAACCTATGAGGTTTTCAAAACCTGCTAGGTTTTCCCAATAAAATAAAATTCCCAAAAGCCTAAACTACTAAATATCTAAACAGCTTTTTGTGTTTGAGATTGCTTCGTTCTTCCCTGCCTCATGGCAGGTTAGTTCCTCGCAATGACGTTTCAAATTAGCTTTTCCCCCCCTTGGGTCTTGGAATTTGAAATTTGGGTCTTGGGTCTTCTTTCAAGAAGTCTACTAGTCTATACGTCCCTATCTATTCCCTACTTCAGTTATATGAGCCAAAACCTAACAGGTTGAAAAAACCTGGTAGGTTTTCCTAATCAAATAAAATTCCAAAAACCTAAAAGTCTAACAGCCTAACAGTCTAAACGCCTAAACACCTAAACGCCTAAACGCCTAACAGCCTAAACACCTAAACGCCTAAGCCCATAGATATCAGCTTTTAATCAACGTAATAGTTATTATAATAACAATGTTAAATATATCACAATGAGTATTTTGTTTGAATTTCTTTTTTAATTTTGCAGCACTTAATTGGAAACCTCTTTATGAAATTACTATTATGAAAAAGATAAATTCAAACGAAGAACTTGAACATTTCTATTCAACATTACAAGCTGAAGCACAGCTGATAGCAAATGATTCAAATGTTAAAATTAAAGTAGCAATGGCTACCTGTGGCATTGCATCCGGAGCCAAAATTGTGATGGAGTATTTTATTGAAGAGTTGGAAAAAAGAAATATTGATGCTAGGGTGACTCAAACAGGATGCATGGGATATTGTTATGCTGAGCCCACTGTTGAGGTCAGTCTTCCTAATCAAAAAGCAATTGTTTTTGGATTTGTGGATGTGAAAAGAGCAAACGAAATAATTGAGAAATATATCAAAAATAATGAATTGGTTGAGGGGATTATTCCTGAAAACTATCAAACTATTGAAAATACTAAATAAAGGAGACATTCATTATGGCAAAATTTAAAAAGCATATTCTTGTTTGTGGAGGTTCAACTTGCCATTCATTGCAAAGCCATATAGCGATTTCAAATCTAAAAGCAATTCTTGTTGAGAAAAACCTTGAACAAGAGATTCAAATTATTGAAACGGCTTGCTTTGGCTTTTGTAGTAGCGGACCCGTGATTTTGATTTTACCTGATAATACCTATTATAAATGTACTTCTCCAGCTGATGCACGGATGATAGTTGAAGAGCATTTTATTTCAGGGAAGAAGGCATACGATTTAATGCTGGCTGAATCACAAATTGATGGTTTGGCATCAAATCCCAAATTATTGGCTTCCCCAAAGAAACAAATCCGAATTGCTTTAAGAAATTGCGGAAATATTGACCCTGAAAATATTAATGATTATATTCTCAATGGAGGCTACCTTGCATTAGGGAAAGTTCTAAAAGAAAGAGACCCTCAACAAACTATCGATATTATAAAAAAATCTGGTTTAAGAGGTAGGGGAGGCGGTGGTTTTCCAACGGGTTTAAAATGGGAAATTACCAGCAAATCGCAAGCTGATCAGAAATATGTTGTGTGTAATGCCGATGAAGGTGATCCTGGCGCTTTTATGGATCGTTCTATTTTAGAAGGTGATCCCCATTCAGTAATTGAGGCTATGGCAATATGTGGATACTCAATTGGTGCTTCAAAAGGCTTGGTTTATATCAGGGCAGAGTATCCTTTAGCTATTACACGTTTAAAAATAGCAATAGCTCAAGCTAGAGAATATGGATTGTTGGGCGATAATATTTTGGATAAGGGCTTCGATTTTGATATCGAATTACGTTATGGTGCAGGTGCATTTGTTTGTGGTGAAGAAACTGCCTTAATTCATTCTATGGAAGGTATGCGAGGTGAACCCACGTTTAAACCTCCTTTTCCATCGGTTTCTGGTTATTTAGGAAAGCCAACCAATGTTAATAATGTTGAGACTTTTGCAAGTATACCTGTAATAATCAACAAAGGGGCTGAGTGGTTTGCTAGTATTGGTACTGAAAAATCAAAAGGGACTAAGGTTTTTGCCTTAGCAGGGAAAATAAATAATGTGGGCTTAATTGAGGTTCCAATGGGGATTACTTTACGCGAAATCATTTTTGAAATTGGCGGTGGTATACAAAACGGAAAGAAATTTAAAGCGGTTCAAACAGGTGGTCCTTCTGGGGGATGTTTAACCGAAGCGCATTTGGATACTCCTATTGATTATGATAACCTTATTGCTGCCGGATCCATGATGGGTTCAGGTGGAATGATTGTTATGGACGAAGATGATTGTATGGTTTCGGTTGCGAAATTCTATTTAGACTTTACGGTTGAAGAATCATGTGGAAAATGTACCCCTTGTAGGATAGGCAATAAGCGTTTATATGAAATTCTTGAAACCATTACTCAAGGTAAGGGGACAATGCAAGACATTGATAAATTGAAAAATCTGAGTTATGTTATTAAAGATGCTTCACTTTGCGGTTTAGGACAAACTTCACCAAACCCTGTGCTTTCAACTCTTGAAAATTTTTGGGAAGAATATATTGAGCATGTTACAGTGAAAAAATGTCGCTCAAGTCAATGTAAAGCTATGATGCAATATATTATTGACGCTGAACAATGTGTTGGTTGCACAGCTTGTGCGCGCAACTGTCCGGTAAATGCAATCACAGGCGAAAGGAAATTGGCTCATTTAATTAATCAGGATATTTGTATCAAATGCGGAGCCTGTGTTGAGAAGTGTAAGTTTAATGCAATCAATGTTAAATAATTAGAATTTTGAAACATGGAAATGATTAAATTAACGATAGATAATAAAATTGTTGAAGTAGCAAAAGGGACAACAGTCTTAAAGGCTGCAAGAAAAGCCGGAATCGATATCCCAACATTATGCTATTTTGAACTGGGTGATATGAATATTGAAAACAAGCCCGGTGGATGCCGTGTTTGTGTGGTTCAAATAGAAGGTCGCAAAAACCTTGCTCCTGCATGTGCTACTGAAGTTGCTGAAGGAATGATAGTTGATACTCATAATATTAGAGTGTTAAATGCACGCCGCACAGTGGTTGAACTCATGATATCTGATCATCCATACGATTGTTTGATTTGTGCTAAATCAGGGAATTGCGAATTGCAGGATATAGCTCATAAATTTGGAATTCGTGAAATTCCTTATCAAGGAGAAAAATCGACTTACCGTAAAGATACTTCACCTTCAATCATACGCGATGTTGATAAATGCATTATGTGTCGCCGTTGCGAAATGATGTGTAATGAATTTCAAACTGTTGGGGCACTTTCTGCTGTCAATAGAGGATTTAACTCAGTGGTGGCCCCTGCTTTTGAAATGAATCTGGAGAAATCGCCTTGCACTTATTGTGGGCAATGTGTTTCTGTATGTCCAACAGGGGCATTAACAGAAGTTGATCATACTCGTAATATCATCACTGCTTTAGCAGATAAGACCAAAACCGTAATCGTACAAACAGCTCCGGCTGTACGTGCTGCTCTTGGTGAAGAATTCGGAATGGAAGCAGGTACAATAGTAACAGGAAAGATGGCGGCTGCTCTAAGGCGTTTAGGATTTAAATATGTTTTTGATACTGATTTTGCTGCCGATCTTACCATAATGGAAGAAGGAACAGAATTGTTAAACCGTTTGGGACGTAGCTTAAATGGAGATACTTCCGTAAAGCTTCCTATACTTACTTCATGTTGTCCGGGTTGGGTTAATTTCTTTGAACATAATTTCCCCGAGATGTTAGACATCCCTTCAACAGCTAAATCACCCCAGCAAATGTTTGGCGCTATTGCAAAAACATATTTTGCTGATAAAATTGGAGTTAAGCGTAACGATATGATAGTCGTTTCAATTATGCCATGCATTGCTAAGAAATATGAGTGTCAGCGTGATGAATTCAAAGTCGATGGGAACCCAGATGTTGATTATTCTTTATCCACACGCGAATTGGCTCAGTTTATTAAACAAGCCAATATTGATTTTATTAACTTACCTGAAGAAGACTTCGATCATCCTTTAGGTGAATCAACTGGGGCAAGTGTGATTTTTGGTAATACCGGTGGTGTTATTGAAGCTGCATGCCGCACTGCTTATGAAATTCATACCGGGAAAAAATTAGATAAAGTTGAATTCAACGAATTAAGGGGGATGGAAGGTATTCGTGAAGCTACAATTGATTTTGATGGATTACCTATCAATATCGGTATTGCTCATGGTTTGGGGAATGCTCGTAAATTATTAGATGATGTTAAAGCAGGTAAATCAAAGTTTCATGCTATTGAAATTATGGCTTGCCCCGGAGGATGTATTGGAGGAGGAGGTCAGCCTTATCATCATGGTGATAGTAGTATACTGAAGAAAAGAGCTGCTGCAATTTATCGTGAAGATGTAGGAAAACCAATTCGTAAATCTCATGAAAATCCTGATATAATAAAACTCTATGATGAATTCTTAGGAAAACCTTGTGGCGAAAAGTCGCATCATCTATTGCATACTCACTATTTCGATAAAAGCACTGAGGTTTTTATTGAAGAGCAGTAATATTTTAAATTTATAGATTATGGTTAATATCAAACTATCAGACGATAAAATAATCCGCATAAAGGATATTTGCAAATCCTTCAATAATGAGGGAGGAGAACTTATAAATGTACTGCATAAAACTCAAAGCACATTTGGATATCTTCCTGCTGAGGTGCAAGAAATTATTGCTAGAGAATTAAACGTTTCTTTAGCACATGTATATGGTGTGGTGACCTTCTATTCCTTTTTTACTATGATACCCAAAGGTGAATTTCCCATTTCAATTTGTATGGGTACAGCCTGCTATGTCAGAGGAGGTGAAAAAGTGTTAGACGAATTTAAACGTGAATTAAAGATAACAGTAGGCCAGACTTCTGATGATGGAAGGTTTTCCTTAAGTTGTTTGCGATGTGTTGGTGCCTGTGGCTTAGCTCCAGTTGTAATGGTTGGAGAAAAAGTATATGGCAGAGTCGCCCCTGACATGGTTAAAGATATTATTAATGAATATAAATAAATCCTATCATACTCATATTACTCAATAAATTCTCCAATATTTTCAATAGGCACACACAAAAAATAATATTAAATAAATTTAAACGGCTCAAGAAAATCTTTATTACTAACATTACCTAACTAAATAACTCGTAACACTCACTAAAAAAAAGAATCCATCAGTTACAACAAATTTAACGTTACTAACCTAACTCATAACACTAACAAACTCACAGATCACTCCAGTTATTATTAACCTTACTCAACTTACCTAACTCGTAACACTAACAAACTCACAGATCACTCCAGTTATTATTAACCTTACTCAACTTACTTAACTCGTAACACTAACAAGCTCATCGATTTTATCAGTTACAATGAAAACAAATAAACTACCACTACTCGTAACACTTACAACACTCATTGATTAATTCAGTTACATGGTTTTTGTTTCGAAAATCCCGCTTGATTGGCGGGATTTTTTTTATCTTCATTTTTTAAAACAAATATTTAGTCTTAATGCAAATAAATTAACCTTAACTTAACTTTGGGCTATGGTTTTGATAGTATATTTGGCGCTTATTTCTTGAATAATTTTCACAATTGACTATCATACTCAATATACTTACTCTTTTAGGCTCAATCGGATTGTTTTTATATGGCATGAAGTTGATGAGCGAATCTTTGCAAAAGGTTGCAGGTGATTCAATGAGGCACATGCTTTCGGCAATGACCTCTAATAAATTCAGAGCTTTGTTTACGGGTATTGTGTTGACAGCAATATTGCAGTTATCTTCTGCCACTTCTGTTTTGGCAGTAAGTTTCGTCAATGCGGGTATTATCACTTTAACAGGGTCTGTGAGTTTTATTATAGGGGCCAACATTGGAACAACCCTCAAAACATGGATAATTCTTTTGTTAGGCTTTAGCTATAATATTTCTGTCATATATTTGCCCCTGATTGCTATTGCCCTTCCTTTCATATTTTTCCGCAACAGGCAAAACAGCCTGTGGGGTGAATTGCTGATAGGCTTCGCTTTTGTTTTTATGGGTCTCGATTTCCTGAAGAATTTCTTTCCCGAACTCCACCACAATGTTGAATTGTTGAATTGGTTAGCCGGTTTCAGTAATCTTGGATGGATTTCGATTTTGGTGTTTCTTATGTTTGGTGTTGTTTTCACCATGCTCATTCAATCGTCAAGCGCTATGTTGGCATTGACTTTAGTGCTTACCAGCCAAGGTCTGATTAATTTTGAAAATTCAGCGGCCATTGTTTTAGGGAGTAATTTGGGCACTACAATAACTGCAAATTTGGCTGCTATGTTCTGCAATGTCGAAGCGAAAACAGCCGCGCGTTCCCATTTTGTTTTTAATTTTTTTGGTTTGATTTGGGCTTTGACGCTGCTACCTTTTTACCTTAAAGGAATTTCTTTTGCCATTGAAAATTTCGGTTTCGATTCGCCTTATACTAATATCAGTTCTATCCCCATTGCCTTGGCATTGCTGCAAACCTCTTTCAACATAATTACGGCTCTTTTGCTGTTGAAATTTACGCCTCAACTTATTAGTGTATCTAGATTCCTTGTTCTAAGAACATCCCCTATTGGTAAGAATAATTCATCGATGAAGCATATTCATGACCCCATTCTCTCCACATCTGAATTGTCTATAGTTCAGGCAAGGACTGAAATTTATCATTATGCTCAGCAGATGCTTCCTATGTTTCAACTGATTCCGAAATTGCTTATGGAGAAGGATGATTTACTTTATAATCAAATTTTAAATTCTATCGAAATTAAGGAGAATGAATTCGATGATAAAGAAATTGAAATTTCAAATTATTTAACTCATATTGCACAGGCTAACTTAAGTGAAGATGGCACCCTCGCTATTAGAGAGATGTTTGCTGTCATCGATAATATCGAAAGCGTAGCTGATAGCTGCTATCAGATTAGTAAGACTATACAGACAAAGAATGAGCTTAAGGTTTGGTTTACTCAGGAAAACCGTAATCAATTGAGCAGAGTGTTTGAACTTGTAGAGGATATTTTGCAGGAAACTCTGCTTAACCTTTCTGTTTCTGTAAAAGATGTTGATGCCAAGCTTGCATTTGAGCTCGAGCATCAAATGAATGTCCTTAGGGATGAATTGCGCGATCAGCATTTGGAAAATCTAAGTAATAATGAATATTCCTATCAGACGGGTTTGTATTATAGTGGTATCTTTTTACAGTGCGAAAAGCTTTGCGACTATGCCATTAATATCACCGAATCGGTGGTGAAGATGAAGCCCAGGCTTCATGCAAAGAGATAGTGGAAGCAAATAGCAATTCTGATTTTTATTGATATTACATGTGTAATAAGGATTTGCAGTGATGGAATTAGGTAAATCATATATTATTTGGACTTGTTCATAAACCATTTCTTTTTTCTTATCTCCTATAAGGATTTTGGCTAATTTTGAAATCTCTTATTCTAAAGTGTGCAAATGAAAAAAACTATTTATATCGTATTGATTTTGATTGCTGTTATCAGCATTTCCTGTAAAAAAAACAAAGTGGAATATTGGAGCAATGGTGTCACAAAGTATGAAATTCCTTATAAGGGTGACAAGATGAATGGCACCGCTGTTTGGTATTGGGAAAACGGTAATAAACAGCTTGAAGCGAATTACAAGGATGATGTTTTGAATGGGAAATTAAATCGTTGGTTTTTTGATGAGGTTCCGCAAAGAGTTGAAAATTATATTGATGGTAAGCTGGTGGGGAACGCGATAAGTTATAATCAAAAGGGAGTTAAGATTTCGGAGGAAAACTATGTGGATGGACTGATGGACGGTAAAATTTCGACTTTTTTCGATGATGGCTCGCCTAAGGTGCAGGGGAATTTCAAGATGGGGAAATGGAATGGAAAGTGGCTCTATTTCGACGATAGTGAAGTTCAGGTGGGGGAGGCCTTTTTTGTTGAGGGGAAGGGGACGTTGAAAACTTTTAGCATTCTTGGGAAATTAATTAAAGAGACGCCCTATGTCAATCAGATGAAGGAGGGTAAAGAAATTATCTATGATGAAAAAGGGCAGGTGCTGAAGGTTAACATCTACCAAAAGGATATATTGATCCCGTAGAACAATTACTAAAATTGGAAGATTTCGCCTGATAATGATTCTGCAAGTTTTTTCGCTAGGCTTCCAAAAAGCTTAGCTTAGAGGGTAGTGTTTTTGTTGCACAAGACTAAATCATTGCTGCATCAAAATAATATCTCTCTTTTTAGTAATTTTGCATCCATACTTTTCGCAAAGCAATATTTTTGCCTTAATTCGTTTTTATATATTCATACCTTTTATCTCAATCTAATTTTTTATGATTAACCCACAAAGTATATTCATCCTAATTATCCTCATCATAGTAGGCAGCTTTCTGCTCGAAACCATTTTATCTTTTCTGAATGCTACACGCTTTTCATTCCCACTTCCCGAAAGGCTAGCCGGGATTTATGACGCCGAAAAATACAATACCTACCAACAATATTTAAAGGCAAAACACCGATTTTCGATGTTGAACGATGCCTTTAGTTTTGTGGTAATTCTTGTAATGCTATTGTTGGGCGGATTTGTTTGGGCAGACGAGATGTCGAGGTATTTGCTGCAGTCGCCCATTCTGCAAAGCCTCTTATTTTTTGGCATTTTAGGTCTGGGCTATGATATTTTGGGCATGCCCTTCGATATTTACTTCACCTTCCGCATCGAGCAAAGATTCGGATTCAACACGACAACCCCAAGGACTTTTATACTCGATAAACTCAAATCGTGGTTGTTGGGGATAATACTTGGCGGAGGCATATTATCCATAATAGTGTTGATATATCTGAAAACGGGAAACTGGTTTTGGATCATCGCATGGGGAGTGATATCGCTGTTCTCGGTATTTATGAGCATGTTCTACTCGAATTTGATTGTGCCCTTGTTCAATAAACAAAAACCACTTGAAGCGGGGGAGTTGCGCTCCAAAATTGAAGCCTTCGCAAACACCATAGGTTTTAAACTCAATAATATATATGTTATTGACGGCTCGAAACGCTCTAAAAAATCGAACGCCTACTTCACCGGAATTGGACCGAAAAAGAGAATTGTGCTCTACGATACCTTAATTGAAGAGAACTCACCGGAAGAATTGGTTGCGGTGCTTGCACACGAAATGGGACATTACAAACTAAAACATACCCTACAGGGATTAATCATTTCGCTGCTTTCAACAGGGCTGACGCTATGGATATTATCATTATTCCTACAATACGCGGTTTTCACCCAGGCTTTAGGCTTCGCTATTCCATCGTTTCAGGCGGGATTGATAGCCTTTGGAATGCTGTTTACACCCATTTCGCTAGTGACGGGGGTGCTGTCGAGTATGCTTTCACGTAAAAACGAGTATGCGGCCGACCGATTCGCTTGCCTGAACTACAAACCACAAGCCCTCGCCACAGCATTAATCAATTTATCGCGCAACAACATGAGCAACTTATTTCCGCACCCCTCCACGGTGTTTCTATACTATTCCCATCCACCGCTGATGCAGCGCTTGGCGAAGATTGATGAAGTTACGGAACAGGAAAGCCCCACTTTGGCATGAAAAAGATTCGCGCTTTCAATAAAAAGACCCCCTTTTTCAATAATAAGCCCCAAGACCCAAGCCTCAAGCCCCAAGCCCCAAGGGGGAGCAACCATAATGTTAGTGACGTGCTCCTTGGAATTTGGAATTTGGAGCTTGGGCCTTGCAATTTTAACCAGTATTAAGATGATAAACGTATTATTATGATGAAAAAACTCCTTTTTCCTCTTCTTTTCCTGCCTTTTGCCTTGTGCGCTCAGCAGGATTTTGAACCTGGCTTTCGTTATGGATTGCATGGGGGCCTGAATGCTTCTAAGATTTTCAGCGATTCGCTTGCGGTGCAAACTGCTTTCTATCCCTTTGTGGGTGTCAGCGTTAGCCGCGAGTTTAGCCCGCATTGGAATATGTATCTCGGATTGCAGTATTCCTATCGCGGGTCGACAAATGAAACGGCGCATTATTTTAAACTGCGAAATTCGTATATCGACATTCAGCTTTTGCCTCAGTTTAACTTTTGGGACATCCTCAAAATTGAGGCCGGAATACAGTATTCGATTCTCGCGTCTGCAAAATATATTTATCTGGATAAAGATCAGAAGAGCGGCAGCAATTACAGTGCCACCAAAGGTTTTAGCAATCAAATTGAGCCTATTTTGGGCGTGCATCTGAGGGTTTTAGAGAGTTTCGACTTTGGCGTGCGCTATAGTGTCCCTCTCGAAAAATCTGATTATTCGAATTTTCAGATGGTGCTGAATTTGAATTTGAATAAAATTTTCAATATCGAGTCTTCTCATTCCTATCGCAAGCTTTCGAAGGCTTTGGTGAAGCCTCTCGAGGTGAAAAAACTCATTTTGCGCAATGCCGATGTGAGTCAGTTGAATAAGGATATTGGGAAGTTTCTGAATCTTGAGGAGCTCGACATCAGCAATAATAAACTCACGACTTTGCCCGCCGATATTGAGAAGTTGGTGAACCTCGATAAGCTGAATATTTCCGACAATCAGTTGAAGGAAATCCCTGCTTCGGTTTGCAAGCTCACAAATTTGCTCAATCTGAATGCGGCAAACAATGCCATAAGTTTTATTCCCAACGAAATTGACAGCATGCGCAAGCTCAATCGCCTGAATTTGGAAAATAATAAGATTGCGCTGCTTCCCCTCAATTTTTATTTACTTAAAAATCTTGCTTACCTGAATTTATTAAAGAATCAGGCCACTTTGGTGATAGAGTCCGACATTATGAAACTCGGTGCTTTAAGAGAGCTCAGGATTGACAAAACAGCTAAACTTCCCGCCAACATTGGGAGTAGCAATCCTAACCTGAAAATCGAATTCTATAATCCCTCCAATCAATAGGCGGTAGGGCGGAGGATGGCAGACGAAAATCGCTTGAGGTTTTTCTGAATTCATCTGATTTTTTTCTGATATTGCCTAAGTCATATCTTAAAAAGGATGCGGCTGATGCTGTATAAAAGCAGTTTTCTCACAAATTAAAGCAGAAAAAACCAATTTTGGGTTATTCTCCCATTCTATCTCCTGACATTTTCATAGAGTTTAAGCATAAACGCATAAAGTTTTTTTCAGAATTTCCTAAGTTTTCAAAGTAAGAATTTATAGCATTGACGGGGCTTTCAGAAAAACATGAATTCGCGTTAACAAAATAAATTTATGTTCGATGATATTTTTTGTCTGAAATACTTATTTATTCAAATTATCTGTTTATTTTTGTGGTTAAATATTAATCTCAGGCTTGATATTATCACAATTCATCATAATATAAACTCTTAAAAGCAAAATAATAGCCTATAAAAAGACACAATTCTGACATAGTAAATTAAGCGGAACGTTCTTTGAATAAATAATAGTGTTTAGAATTGCTCAAACAAGTTTCTTGTTGCGGCAACAGCATCCTTGGTCGTTCATACGAGGTGCTCATTACCGCAACAGAAGCCTTGTTTGCCTGAACGAGACTCTCATGGAATAATACGAGGCTCTCGTGAAAGCCCACGTAACTCTCGTCCGTTAGCACGAAATTCTCGTCCGTTCGCACGCGACATTCGTCCGTTAGCACGAAATTCTCGTCCGTTCGCACGCGACATTCGTTCGTTCGCACGAGTCACTCGTTCGTTCGCACCAGACGCTCGTTCGTTCGCACGAGATTCTCGTGAAAACGCACGAGAATCTCGTCCTCGAGCATAAAACTCTCGTGAAAACGCACGAGACTCTCGTTCTTGAGCATAAAACTCTCGTTAGAGTTAAGTAAACTTATAATAAAATTACCGCAAGTTTCGGCAAGCTCATTTTGTGTAATAAAAAATATAATATCTAATCCAATAAATTAATTATAAACATGTAGAAACCAATTTTAAAACAAAACATCTTTTAAATTACAAACATTAATAACAAATCAACTATGAAAAAATTAATTGAACGTCAAGACGGAAATTTCGGAAATCAATTAGGACACTTTTGTGATTCCATTGATAATTATTCAACCCTTTTGGGTCTTAATTCGGGCAAGGTGTCACAGATTAAACTCGATAGAGGCAATTTTTCGTATGTCTATGCAGGCATAGATACCTACTCTAATTATGGGAGTGGAGTTATCGAAAACAAAAACATATTACGTCTTGGAAAAGACAGTAATGTGTTAGTAAATATTGTTCAGCCACCTCAGTGGCCAACTGTTATTCCTACCGATATGAAGGCAGGGATTCAAACTCGTTTTTCTGAAATTATAGACGATTGTTTCAAATCGCCAAATTTCACCAAGGCAATTGGTGAAGTTTTGGGTATTCTTATGCCCGAAACTCCTTTTGTTCCTGAAGATGGTAAGCCCATTGTTACGGGCAAGCTTGGCAATGGGGGTTTGCCCAATCTGACGGCTCCCAAGGGTAAGTATGAAGGTTATTCTGTTTATAAGGATAGCGGCAGTGGTTATAAATATTATGATAAATCCATTCATCGCGATTGGGTAGATCAGCGCGAAGCTCTGCCAGCTGCCGGCGTTGCTAAAACATGGAAGTATAAACTTATTTACTTGTATCAGGACAAAGAAGTGGGTTCCTTCAGCAGTGAAATAATTATTGTTGTGATTGGAAATATTTAGGCTAATTTTGACGTTTATATTTGTAATGCTGAAAAGCTTACTATAAACTCAAAATAAACCTAAATCATGAAAAACTTTAGCCTCCTCCTCCTTTCGCTGCTTATTTCGGGCGCGGCCTTTTGTCAACTCGACACGCTTCAGCCTAAAACGAAGATTAGCGATGTTACCATCTTTTTTAGCGGAGCCCAGCTTACTCGCCAAATAGAACTGAAGCTGAATAAGGGGAAATATCTCCTCATTCTCGACAAATTGCCTCAGGAAATCAATCCTAAAAGCATACAGGTCAATGGTATCGCCAACTGCAAAATTCTTTCGGTGAAGCATCAGCTAAACTATCAGAACGAGAATAAAAAGGGCAAGGACGAGGTGCTGATTAAAACCAGCATCGATGAGCAATCTTTTAAGATTAAGGAAATAAAGAATAAGCTGAATGTTTTCGAACTCGAAGAGAAACTTCTACTCGACAATAGTCAGCTAAGTAAAAAGGAGGATGGGGCATCTATCAGCAAGATTAAGGAAGCTGCCGATTTCTACCGTCAGCGCCTCAACGAGATTAGAAAAGAGAAACTCAGCCTGATTACCGAATCGGAAGACATTAATAAGAAAATTCAGGAGCTGAATGTTCAAATGAATGAGCTTACGTCGAAAAAGCACAAGACCTACAGCCAAATTTTGATTACGCTCGATTGCGAAAAACCCATCAGCGCCGAAATGCCGGTGTCGTATTTTATTTCTTCGGCAGGTTGGGAGCCTCTCTACGATTTTAGGGTCGATGATATTAAGAAGCCCCTGAGCATCGTCTACAATGCTAACGTATTCCAGTCGAGTGGCGAAGATTGGAATAATGTTAACATTAAACTTTCGTCGAACAACCCAACCATAAGCGGGAGTAAGCCCGAAATCATCCCTTGGTATTTGGGTAGCAGGAATCCTTATCAAAAAGAAAACATCGTCAAGGGCAATAGCGCCATAAAGGGTAGGATACTCGATGCAACTACTAACGAGGGTTTGCCCTTTGTGAACGTTGTGGTGCTTGATGGGGAGAAAAATATTGCCGCTGCCACCACCGATATGGACGGGGCATATACTATTAAGCCCATTCCCTCAGGCCAATTCGATGTGAAAGTGGCTTATCTGGGATACAAGGCAATGCTCGAGAAAAATGTTATATTCAATAAAGATCAGATTACATTTCTCGATTTTAAGATGCAGCCTACCACGCTTTCCCTCGAGGCTTTCGAAGTTAAGAATTATACAGTTCCGCTCATTTCGATGGACCAAACCACCAGTGGCGAAACCATTTCGGGCAGCGATATATCGAGGATTTCAGGCGGTATTACCTCTGGCACTTATTTTTCTTCTCCCTGGACAAGCGATAAGGAAGCTTATGATTCCGACCTGAGAGGGAAAAAGGCGGGTTATGGTTATGGGTATTTTGTCGACGGTTTAAAAACCCGCGAGATGGAAACGGCAAATTATATTTCGAATACGCTCAAGTCGAATGTCAGCAATCTGGAGTATGTAATTGAAATTCCTTACACGATTCCGTCCGATGGCGAAGATTATAGCATAAAAATAAAAGAGGTTAGCCTGACTGTTGATTATATTTATCATGCCGTTCCCAAGCTCGACAATGATGTTTTCCTCACTGCCGAAATTGTGGGCTGGACTGAGCTTAACCTGCTTTCGGGCAAGTCGAGCATCTATTATCAGGGCACCTTCACGGGCGAGTCCTACATCGATGCCAATCAGGCCGGCGATACCCTCAATGTTTCGCTGGGCCGCGACCGCAACATTATCGTCAAACGCGAAGGGAGCAAGGAAATGAACGACAAGCAGATTCTTGGCAAGAATATCAAGGAAACCCTCGGCTGGAACATTACGGTTAAGAATAATAAAACTGCAAGTATCAAAATTATTGTCGACGATCAGTTCCCCGTTTCGGAGAAAAAATCCATAGAGGTGGAACGTCTCGATTATTCAAATGCCAAACTCGACGACAAAACCGGGAAACTTAGCTGGGAGCTGCTGATAGAGCCTAACGATAAAAAGGTGGTCAATTTCAAGTATTCGGTGAAATACCCAAAGTATAGCAACCTAACGATTGAGTAAATTATACTGATGAAAAAGCATTAAGGTTGAAAGCGCATTCCTCAACCTTAGCCTCAGGCTCATCCTTAATCTCAACCTTAGCCTCAACCTCTGCTTCAGTCTCGTCCTTCCTTACTCCTTAATAATCTTACTGCAAACAAGCTTTCCGCCGGTTTCAATTTTAATAAGATAAATTCCTGCCGGGATGTCGGAAGTGGGAATCTTTATCTTTTCATAAAACCTGCCTCTCACTATTGTTTGCCCAATAGAATTGTAGATTTCGAAAACACTTTCGCCCGCCTCGGCTGTGTTTTCGATGATAAGCTCCTTGCTCACCGGATTGGGATAAATCCTGAAAATATTATCATCAACCAGAGTTTCAATGCCGATATTGCTAATGAGTATGATGTTTGAAGTGTCGGAACTGCAGCCATTCAGCGTCACTATCACATAAAAGTTGCCGTTGGTGGCTACACTATAATTTTGGTTTATAGCACCACTAATCACCCCGTTTTGATTATACCATTGATTCCCACTAGCCGAATTTGAAGTGAGCACAAGGCCATTTTGGGTAATGAAAGGCGTTGGAGGTGTAGGGATAACCGTTAAATTGGTAGTGATGATGCTGTCGCAACCAGAAATGGTGTTAAGCGTATCGTGATAAGTTCCTTGGAGGGTGTAAAAATGTATCCCCACAGCAAAACCCTGCCCCTGACAAATCACGGGGTTCAGCGTTTTATAAAACACCGAATCAATATATATGGTGATGCTTGCGCAGTCGGAAGTGTCGCAAGGACTTTCCCATCTGGCAAAATAGGTGGTGGTTTCGATAGGCGAGGGGAGGGTGAGATTGTTTCCACTGCCAACGTAAGTCTGGTTGCAAGCACCCGAAAACCACTTCAGCGAATCGCCGGCACCCCCAACGGCAGTTAAGACGATGTTGCCGTTATCGTAAACGCAAAGATTATTTCTGTCAGACTTTACGGATGAAGGATTTGCAACATTGCAAACGATTTTCACAATATAACTATCATCGCCGCCATGGTTAATAGTATCGTAATAAGCCCCATTGCCGGGGTTAAGGGTAAAGGCATTAATTCCGGGCCACTCCCCAATGAAGTAAACCGAGTTCTGATGGTCGAAAGCGATGTGGGTGCCAAAGTCGGTGTCGGGCGTGCCATAATAAGTCGACCACTGCATAGCGCACTGAGTATTGAATTTAGCCATAATCGCATCCCTGAAACCGGCATTTGCCATTTGCCAATACTCACCCGGAAACTGGAGTGTTGGAAAATTCACCGACATGGTGCAGCCCGTCACGTAAATATTGTCGTGAGGGTCGACGCCAAGATAATAACCGTTCAGAAAATCGTCTTCAGCATTGCTGCCACCCAAATACGTAGCCCATTGCCTTGCATTTTGAGCCGTGAACTTTACAATAAAAGCATCGTAAAGCCCAGCGTTGCTGGGCTGCCAATAAGCCCCCGGCAAATTTTGTGTGGGAAGGTTGGTCGATTTCGTGCTGCCTGTCATAAAAACATTATGCTGACTATCATGATCAATTGAATAGCAATATTCATTGTCGCTGCCTCCGTAATAAGTTCCCCAAACATTAAGCCCCTGCGCATTAAACTTCGCAACAAAAGCATCGCTAAGCCCGCCAATCGCAGCCTGATTATAAGCACCCGCAAAAGATAGCACAGGCATATTGGCCGACTTGGTATTGCATAAAATATATAAATTGTTTTGCCCATCAAGGCAAAGAGCAGACCCCTTGTCGTCAATGGCACCTCCGTAATAGCTGCTCCAAACGCAAGAATCCTGATTATTGAACTTGAGAATAAAAGCATCCCATTCGCCCGCCTTAAAAGCTTGCCAATAAGCTCCCGCGAGTTGCGTTACAGGAAAATCGGAAGCATTGGTGCCTCCCGTGGCATACAAATTCCCCTGAAGGTCTGTTTCGATAAATAATTTATCTTCGTTGCCATTGCCGCCATAATATGTAGCCCATTGCCTCACACCCTGAGGCGTGAATTTAAGGATGAAATTATCGAAGCCGCCTGCTGCAAACGCCTGCTGATTATAGGCCCCATTCATTATCTGAGTTGGGAAATCGGCCGATCTGGTTCGGCCACCAATATAAATATGATCGAGAGTGTCGATATCAATCGAATTCATTTCATCTACATCCGTGCCCCCATAATAACTTACCCACTGCCTCACCCCCTGACTTGTAAATTTCAGAATAACAGCATCCCAATTCCCCACATAAGTCCCCTGATTATAAGCACCACTTAACTGAAGGGTAGGGAAATCGGTGGAAAAGGTATAACCACAAACAAAAATATCATCATGACTATCAGTGCTTATAGAAGTAAAGCCGTCGGCAGTGTTACCACCATAATACGTGGCCCAAACCATTGGGTCAATAATAAGGGATTTGGTCTTATCGTAAGCGGCAATATTATAGATTATCGTATTATCTTTGTTAAGGCAATAATTGCTTTCAGCTTCAATTTTTTCATCTTTGTGGTCAACATAACAATAGAGCCTGCCTTCCTCAATAGTGCCGGCCATGGTTTCGACTTTTATATTGCTGGCATTATTTGTCAGGCTGATGTTTTCAGCATTGGCAAAACTCATTTTTATATCCTTGTAATCAGCCCCCGGATGAACAATGAAATCATATTTTAGTGGGTGCTTAACCGAAGTAGCGTCGGTGTAAATCACCCAATCAATTCCAGGGTAAATATTTTTAATAGTAATCTTGCCAAAACCCTCAATGCCGTAAATCCCATTGGGGCAATGGGGCAAAAAGTAATTGTTAACTCCCTGCAGACTTTTATTTTCTTTTATGATATTAGATTTATCGATCTTGGCACCTTCAAGATTCATATCCAAACGATAAAGTGCAAGGTTTTTATATTCTTCAACATCCTTTTCGAAAGAAGAAAGGCCATTTTGACTCTCGTTTTCCTCATCTTCGCTATTAAACTTCATGAAAACATAGCTTAAACCCTTCTTGGTGATATAAATATCCAACCCAGCAGAAGAAGTCTTGAAAAGGACATCCTCAGCCACTTTCCCCTCGGTATTTAAAAACTGCCCTTTGTTTTCGATAAAAACAAAGGGTTTTTGCTTAAGCCAATCTTTAGCGTTATTTTCTTTAGTTTTATCAAGATGCTTGTCGGTGGCATAGCTGAGCAGATTTATCAGCGAAAGAAAGAGCAAAATGATGGATTTTATTTTCATTAGATAAGTGATTAAAAGAGTAAGCTAAATTACAGAAAATTGATGGAAGCTTTCCTTTTTGATAAAAAATATATCTTCAGGGCGATGTTATTTAAGTTTAACTTTATCCCTAAGTCGGGTCATCCTGCTTTCATACAAAATATAGAGCAAATAAGATCCCAGCAAAGTGTAGACCCAGAAAAGAAATGTATTTAAAGGAAAAGTATTTTCAATGTCGTTTCCGGCTATGCCTAGTAAACTATTTGTTGCTGGAATTAGATATCCCTGCACCAGCGTAAGGTTTATCAAATACATTGAATAAGAAATGATGCTGATGAAAATGAAGAAAGCATCGAGCAATTTAATCCGGGTAGATTTGAGTTCAGAGAAAAACGGAATGAAAAGTAACACGCCAATCGATTCGATATTGAAATGAAACGGCTCGTAGAACGATAAAAAGTTCCCAGGATTGTTAGCAATAAGCACCATGACAGCAAACCCAAAGAAAAGGGAAATGAACTTGTATTTATTCCACATTGGCCTTTGGTTTAGATAGGCATAAGCTGCAAGCACACCATACATCAGGCTGTCTAAACGATAAATAACTACCTTTCTATATTCCTCATCGAAATCCTGCATTCCAATCTTAAGCTCATGCTTAATAATTCTCATGATAAAAGGAATAATCAGAAATACCAAAGCCGAGTACAAAAGAGATTTTTCTTTATTCTTCATCATTTTATGAAAAATAAAAACCATAACAGGGAACAAAAGATAAAACCATTCTTCGATGCTCAAGCTCCAAGCTTCAGGGAAGAAAGCAGGGTGTGAAGAAGCAAAGTTTTGAATGAAAAGAAAGTAATTTAAAGAGAATAAATCGAAATCATTATAGACTATCAGCTTGCAAATAATGAGAATAATCAGAACGAAAACATAATTCGGCAGGGTGCGGAACCAGCGCCTTATCCAAAACATCAGCAAATCTTTTCTAGTGAATTCGGAACTCCTGATAATCTTTAGTAATATCCCCCCGATTAAAAATCCACTGATGACAAAAAAGATGGAAACTCCATCAATATTAAAATAAAGGCTTAAATAACTTTCGTGGAGATAGCCGGGAATCAGATTCGTTCCGTGCACATAAACTACAAGGAGTATGGCAATGGCGCGAAGAATATCTAAACCAATAATTCTATTATTATGCTTTTCTAAATAGCGATTTATTATATGCATGGTTTAGTCTTTAGTTCCATAAAGCAGGCAGCAATTGTCATAACAATTGCTGCCTGCTTTCGACTGAAACTGAAAGGTTTTGGTTTTATGAATGTAAATACTTAGGGTAGCTTAAAATTATTCCTTAACGATGCGGCTAGTGCTTGTCTTACCAAGGCTATTTAGTTTAAGCACATAGATTCCTTTAGCTAAACCCTCCAGATTAATTTCCGAGTTTTCATTATACACAGGCTGTTTAAGAAGCATTTGCCCCTGAATGTTGTAAATAGCTGCGAAAGTATTGGCTGAAATTTCGCTCGCCTCGCATTTGATACTAATAATATCCTTGGCAGGATTTGGAAATATTTGAACTGTGCTAGGAGCGTCAGCAGTACTGTTAATGCCTGCAGTTAAAAAAGTATGTCGGCTTAGGAAAAGCCAAAGTTCGATGGCTTCATTAATGTCGTTTGCGGGTTTATATAAAACGGTGTGAGCTGCGCCATACATTTTGAAGAACCAAACATCTGACTGAGGATCTCCGTTAGAATATTCGAAACGATCGACAGTAATGCTGTCGGCAACGGCATCGGTATAACTATAAATGGTAGGGGTAGGATTACATCCGTTATTAAGAACCCAGAAACTAATCAGAGAATCGGCGTCTTTGCCATACAAATTCCCCGAATAATACACGGTCGAGTCGGAGGTGCCATGGAAATGTGCTATAGGTACATGACGGCCAGGATTAAAGGTGGTGATTTGGCTGCCAAAAGTCCCCGACATCGAGGCAAATGCGGCAATTCGATTGTTTGATTGCAAAGCCATCTTTTCTGTCATAAACCCGCCCATCGAAAATCCGCACAAATAAACCCGGCTATGATCAATAGCATAGTTTGCTTTGGTGGTATCTATCATTGCATTTATAAAGCCAATGTCATCAACTGTTGAATTAGGATAATAGCCAAACTGCCCAGCCCCCGAATTCCATGCAGCGCCAACAAAAGGATCACTTACGGCCTGAGGGAAAATACAAATGATGTTAGCTGTGTCGGCAATATAATTAAATCCAATGCCCGAAAAGTTTGTCATATTGTCGCCCAGGCCATGCAGAGCAATGAGCAAAGATGCAGGAGTAGTTGCATTATAATTTGGCGATTGATAAACCCTATAGCTGCGGGTAAGCCCCCCTATAGTCATGGTTTTGTTAACCCAAGTGGCACTCACCTGACCATAAAAGCTCAGGCTTATTAATAGGGAAAGGAGAATTGTTTTTTTCATAATTTATTGATTTATGTTGTTTTGTTTTTGAAATCTATTCATTTCCAAAATTATAAAAATTCAATCACCAAATTTAAATTCCTCAAAAAAAGGAAGCTAAATAATGTTTGGGGCACGAATGTTTAAAAAAGGATGACGAAAGAAAACCTTCATCAAACAGTAATACTTAAGCAAAAGTAAATGATGCTCAAACCTCCTCGAACCTCTTTCGATTAAGGGGAAGCAGGAAAAATGAACAGATCAATCCTTGCCAATTGAACTTGGC
>CAIXTV010000259.1 GCA_903922465.1 uncultured bacterium | reverse complement strand
CCAATCGTTTTCGAAGACAATTTCATTTGACCAAGCTGATTGTTTTTCGTCAGATTTTCTTCATTCGTGGTTTTAATTTCAACCGGACTAATATTAAAGTTAAATTCCTCCAAATCCATGTTAATGACTTTGTCAGAATACAAATCTATTAGCCGAATAACATTTTTGTAGCCAACAAAAGAATAGACAATTTCGTAACTCCCTTCGACTAATGTAAAAGAATAAAACCCATATCCATTCGTAGTAGTTCCCTGCAAGCTTCCTTTTGCATAAACCGAAGCCCCGATTAAAACTTCACTATTTGATTTATCTTTAATGAACCCACTCAAAGTAAACTTCGCCTTATCTTTCGCTTTGTTATTGTTCTCTTGATTCCCGATAGGGCTTTGAAGTTTTAAAACAATCTGATTCTCGAGTAGCACATAGCTAATCCCATTTCGAACCAGGACTTCATCAAGTACCTCTTTGATGGTTTTGTCTTTTGCCTTCAGGCTAATCTTTTTATCAACGGGCACAAGCTGCGAACTGTAGGAGAAATGAATTTGACTGATATTGCTAATTTCAACCAACACATCTCCTATGCTTTTATTCTTAAGCTTTAGCGAAATTCTTTTATTTAAATCCTGCGCCGATAGTAAATGTGCAGAGCACATCATTATTATTAACAGAAGAAATTGGTGATAATGCTTCGAAAACTTCATTCTATAATGATGAAATTATTTACAGCCTTTCCCAACGAACTCATATTTAGAGCCACTCTTATTGACTTTGAGGTCGAGGGTAGCTGTAATAACATTTAATATCGATTCAATCGATTGATTATCGAATGTGGCAGTTAACCTGCACCCGGCAATGGCATTATCTTTAATTCTGATATCAGACAAATAGACTTTATTTAGCGTTTCAACCACTTCTTTTAATGGATTATCTTCAAAAACCAATCGTCTTGTTTTAAAGGACATGTAATTGGGGTCTAAGTTCGTTGATTTTTCAATGGTTTGTTCCTTACTTGAATAGGCTGCCTTTTCACCGGGATGCAGAAAAGTAACTTCATTCGGTTTATTCTTTTTATAAACGGCAACTTTTCCACTGGTCAACACAACTTCTACATTTCCATGATGGGAGTTAATATAAAAGGAGGTCCCCAACACTTCCACCTGAATGTCATCAACCGAAACCACAAAGGGCTTGGTTTTATCAGGTGTCACATTGAAATAAGCCTCACCCGTCAGTTTTACATTCCGCTTTCCACCCTCAAACTTGTTGGGATATTCTATTGAAGAACCCGTTTGAAGGGTTACAGAAGTGCCATCCGGCAAATTATTTTCAATTTGTTGTGCTTTGGCAAGAATAATTTCTGTCTTGGGTTGGCTGCTGTAATAATAAATCACAAAAGCCGAAACAGCCAGAATGATAAGTATAGCAGCAATTCGAATTGCAGCAAATAAATTAAATCTTTTTTCTTTTTTCTTTTCAGATGAATAAACTTTTTGTTCCGGAGCTTCAGCAATTCTTTCCGAAAATGCATTCCATTCAGCATCAATATCAATTGCGTTTTCTATTTTAATGTTCTCAATTGCCTGCCATGTTTTGGCTTGTTCAGTAAATAAAACCTGATGTTGAATATCGGAACTAAGCCAAACACTAAGCAATTGTATCTCATCAGGACTTGCCTCTCCTGCGAAATACTTACTTATGAGTTCTTGATAATATGATGGATTGTCTTCCATTTTTAGCTTATTTTCCATTTCTAATACACCTGACTTCTGTTTTACCCTGATTAAAGATTAATTTTTATTACTTCATGAATTATTAAAATGAATATCGGCAGAAATTCCACCAATCGCGAACGCATGTGCTGCAATGCTTTCGACATATGAGTTTCCACAGTTTTAATAGAAATATCCAATTTCTCGGCAATCTCTCTGTATTTTAAATCTTCAAACCGATTCATCATAAATATCTCCCTGCACTTTTCAGGAAGTTCATTAATCGAGTCATGAATTTTCCGATTCAGTTCATTCGTCACCAGCCTGTCATTCCTCTCGTTTTCATTAAAAGGATAAAGCTCTTCAAAATTCAGAATGTCACTATTAAACTTCTTGTTATCCCTTAAATGATTAATCGATTTGTTATAAATCGCAGTAGTTAGATATGATTTTACAGGCTTTGATAAATCAATTTGCTCCCTTTTCTCCCAAAGACTTAAAAACGAATCCTGAACGATTTCCTTTGCCGTATCCAAATCCTTAACATACTTCAAAGCAAAGCTGCACAGACCCTTGAAATGAGTCCGAAAAAGCATTTCGAAACTTGCTTTATCTAAAGATGATATATTGGATTCAGTGTTCAGTGTAAATATTTTACTCGGTTTGACAATACAAAGGTAATGGAAGTTTAATTATGAAATGATTTTGTTGGGTCGATTCATTCAAAAATCACATTATTCATATCTTTGCAGTATTAAATTTAAAGTATAAGCATAATGGAAGCCATAACTCAAAAGACAGAAATTGAAAACACTTTTTCAAGCGTTAGGATAATATCTTTTAGAGAGAAAAAAAGTCCATTATTAGACGAGGAAAAAGTAAATGCTTTGTTAGTTTCCATCCTCGATTTTAAAAAAACGCTCACCGATAAAACCCTGTCTATTCAATCCATCAACCAACGTATTGAGAAACTCACATGGTTAAGCGATCTGAATGAAGACTGTTTAATGCTAATGAACGACCTGATCTCCACAGCCAAGGATTTACGTTCCACATTGATTCGCCAATATATTAGCATGAATTCTCTCCGAAAAAAAGGAATTGCTAAAGAAGAAATAAAAGATTTTAAAAACACCATTGATGACCTTAAAGAAGTGTATGAAGACTTAGAATCTGTTTTCTTTTATCTTCCTAAAATGCCTTCATTTGCCGAAACCACGCGCCAGCTTTCTCTTGTGTGATGGAAATCTATTGCTTCGTTCGGCTTAGGCTCCAGCCTAAGTCCTTTCTATCATAAAAGGCTTTGCCTAATCAGACTTTTGTTCTTTAAAGAATAATTCATTAGATTATACCTCTTGCTGCATCTATCCATTAGTATCCAGGTTGAACCTGTTGAGATAGCACCGACTGAGGTTGGAAACTAAGCCGAGTTTTAGCCTCAAGCGAACGGTGGTTATTTATGCTTTAAAAAGTCTTCAATTTTCATTTGAAGGTCCTGCTTAATGATCTTATTTAACAAACCTCTATCAATTTGTTCTCCTTTATGATCAGGAATAACAGTGGTTCGTCCATCCTTATGCTTGAAAAATTCATGACTTCCTTTTTGCCTTATACATTTGAAATCAAGTTTTAGAAGAATCACTATAAGTTCAGTCCCTGTTACTAATGGCAATTTCGACATGATTATAGTGACAACTGATGTAAACTTAAAAACTTGCTATGCGGCTTAAATCGCTTTTGCCCTTCCAGATATAATTCAATAGCTTCTTTTGTACGCTCATTCAACTCTTCATACGTTTTTGCCTGAGTATGACAACCCGGCAGTTCAATTACTGATGAAATAAAGTAACCGTCTTCACCTTGCTCAACTATAATATTAAATGTTTTATCTAACATAATTTTGTTCTTTTTACAAAAGTACAAAATTATTTCATCATAATAAATGATGATAAAATTATTGAATAAAATGAAAGGCTAAATTTTTTGTTCGCATTAAGCTCCACCCTAAGTCGTTTCTATCTTAAAAGCCTTTGCCTAATCCAATAATCGATTTTCAAAGAATAAATTCAATAGATTAGCTCTTGCTGCATCTGCCATAAGCATCCAAGTGGAACCTGTAAAGAAAGTGCCGACTAAGTTTGGAACCTAATCGAACGGGGAGTGGGAAGGACTCAAACTTTATTATGCTTTTGTCGGGTGTCCGAAAAAGCATTTCGAAGCTTGCTTTATCTAAAGATGATATATTGGATTCGGTATTCAGTGCAATTATTTTACTCGATTTGACATTACAAAGGTAATGGAAGTTTAAATAGGAGAGACACGGATACAAATTTTAAAAACTAAAGAACACCGTCAGCATCATCGTAAACTTTGAAATATGAGGATGGTCGAGGTGAGACAAACGCCAAATGCCATCTACTCTCAGGATTTTAAATATGTTTTCTATTCCCACCCCTGCTTCGTAATAAGGCTGTTCTAATGTGTACAATTGATTTGCCGGGAACACAGAAAAGTTTCTGTTTTCTTTACTCAAGGTTCCAATAACCCCTTTTGCATACGCCACCTCACGCCATTTGAGCTTGCGCATTAAGGGGATTTTATTCAGAAACAAACCATCGAAATGGTGGGTAAAGTAAGCACTCACATATCTATCACTAACAAATTCATAGTAGTTCATCAGATTAAATGAAAACTCATCGAATGACAAAGTCTCGTTCCCTTCGTGCAGTTTTAGAAGTGAATAGGGAAGTTTTTCCCATATTTGCCCGGCCTCAACAATGTATTTCGACCAGCCAAACGTACCCACATAAATCCATTGTTTGATGCCCACCTGCAGCTTATGATAATCGTAATCGCTATTGAAAACATTGGCTAAACCTTTAACGTACTTTATCTCGATGACAGGATAGGGTGTCCCCAAACTGGTACGATTGAAAGCACCTGTGAGGAACTTTTCCTTCTTAGCAAAACGTGTATCCAATTCAATTTCGGAGGTGGTGATGCGATTCTTTGTAACGATGCCTTCAGGTTTATTGAATTCAAAAGAAGTGTTGCCTACAGGAAATATCTCCCGATGATTTATCTGCAAGGTATTCATAAACCCGATATACCATTCATATTCCAAAACCGATTTATAATCGCGAACCAGCGTGAGTTTGTTTGATGGATTCCGGCGTAGCAAGGATGCAAAGAAATTATCTTCTTTAAATGCCATTTCGCTCTGACCTAATTGCTCGGTATCGAATTTGTAACTGAGCGTGAAAGCCCTTCGTGGACTTTTATCAAACACATACAACAGCCCGGCACCGTATTTGTAAGTCAAATCCCGGGTTCCATATGCAACAAAACCGGTTAGTTTTAGCTTCTTGCTAAATTCGTTACTGCTACGTGCATTGAGTTTAAACCTACTTCCTTCATTGGAATTGAAACTATATAAGGTGATATATGAGCCCAGTTCAAGGTTTCCAAAACGTTTATATCCGGTAAATAGCAGCCGCATTATATCGACATAAGTTTTGTAGGCCGGCTGTGCTTGCACAGAATCTACCATCGTATAAATTCCTTTCTCATTCTTGTTCAAGGTGTCGTGCCGCATCGTCTTCCAATAGTCCTCCTTGTGCTGAGTTGCTTCTTCGAGGGTGATGATTTTCGAATCAACATTATAAAACTTATCGGGTTTGGGTTGATTGAAGACAAAGTTCTTGTAGGAAGCTGTTTTAGTACCGTATAAACCTATTGTATTTTTAATATCCAACACCAGATTAAAATCGACAATCAACTGATCTTTCGACAGCATCCACTGACCATAATCGGTTAGCGTATATTTCTGTTTCACCACAATATCATTAATGAAATTGATATTAGCATCTTGCATAATCCGCATATCTACTTCCTTTATAGCGAAGCTTGTATCGTGAATCCACATTTCGCCAGTAAAAGTCAACTCCTGGGGACGACGGGGTTTAAACATGATTTTGAAGCACCATTGATTATCGATAAAAGTGCTGTCGGTGAGATAGTATTTATAGAACAAGGTGCCAAAGTTGGCAGCAGGGCTAACAAAGTTCTTCTCAAACAGCATTATATAATTATCGTAAATGTTCACCTTTTGATACATATCGCCAAGGAACTGAGATATACTTTCGTCCTGAAAGCCCGAAATCTTGCTCCCTTTTATAATTTCAATTGAAGTGGCGGGTGATTTGCGATAATACACATCCGATATGGCTTCTGAAATCATGGTGGGGAGATAGGTCTTCCCATTAATGACAGAAGTATCCATATTGTTAAATATGAACTTGAAAGGACGCATCAAGCGGCTGTTCTTAAAACGGTCTTTGATATTGTTCGCATCGAACTCAATCTTATTATACACCTCATATTGATAGGCATTCAAGCCTTTGAGATCGTTCTTTTGTTTGTTTTTAATTACCTTCTTTAGCAGCACCTCAGCAGGGTTTTCATCATATTGAATCACCACTTCACCGAGGGCATACATGCTGGGGACAAGCTGGATGTTGATTTCTTGATAAGTATTCCTCTTGATTTTAATTTTTTGAGGGATATAACCCACCAAAGAAGTTTCGATGGTGTCGGAGGCATATCTTGTTTCCAAAGCGAATATCCCATCAAAGCCAGAGGTGGTACCGATGTTCTTTTCTTTAAAAAAGACATTCACAAAAGGAACCGGCTGATTGGTCTTTGCGTCTATAATTTTTCCATAGATACGGGTGGTTTGGGCATGACTAATGCTTATACCAAGGGTAGAAATGATAATGATTATAATAATAACAGGGAGTCGATACATCAAAAATCCGATTTACTCAATAAAGCAAAATTATCAATTATTGTTCAATATAAACAACGGTTTTACTTTGCATAAATTTTCCAGAATGGTATACAACACATAATTGCATGACTTCCATTAGTTATTTTTATTATTTATAGAAATTGCCTGTATTAAAATATTCGATAAAAGTAGTTTTTTAAATCCTAATGCGGTATTTATATTGCCACTTTACGGCACCCAAGAAGCCTCGTTCCGATACCCAAGAAGCCTCGTTCCGATACCCAAGAAACCTCATTCCGATACCCAAGAAGCTTCGTTCCGATATCCAAGAAGCTTCATTCCGATACCCAAGAAGCTTCATTCCGATACCCAAGAAGCCTCATTCCGATACCCAAGAAGCTTCATTCCGATACCCAAGAAGCTTCATTCCGATACACAAGAAGCCTCGTTCCGATACCCAAGAAGCCTCGTTCCGGCATCCCAAAAATAGGGTGTTTGCACATAGGGTCTTAGTATATCACTGATATTCTGTGGGAAAGACCCAAATTCCAAGACCCAAGACCCAAATTCCAAGACCCAAATTCCAAATTCAAAGACCCAAAGGGAAAACTGAAAGTGATAAAAAAAGCCCGGCTAAAGGTCGGGCTTTTTTGTGGGATTATGGGATAGTTATCTTAAGTCGTGCACTGACTCCTGTGTCGACATCTTTAACTAAATTGATATCGGGTTTACCGGGCACCTGAATTTTTACGTTATAGGTATCGGAATCTATTTTATCGAAATTGGCTTCACCTTTGTCGTTGGGGGTGGTTTGCATGGCTATGCCTGTTGCACTTTGTATGATAATTAGGGCGTTTGCAACGGGAAGGTTTGTGCCTTCTGCTATTAAATCGATGCCTAATGAGGCACCTCCCGCAGGACTTACGATGTTTTTAACTTCAAGAATTACAAATTGTTTTAGTGTTTCAGGATCTTCACGGAAAACGATATGAGCATCTTTTTGGATGCGTTGCAAATCGCTGTAAACTATATTGTCTGCCTCTATTTTTGCTCCGGTTGCAACTCCTGTTTGGCGTGTTGATTTGAAAGTTGCATATTTTGTTGAAAATGCAGATGCATCACCTGTAACTTTTGCCGAAAAAGCCGGGGGCATGTAACCTGCAGTAAGTTGGGTGGGGTATGCAAGAATGAAATCACCCATTTTTTTATTGAGTGATTCAACCATTTCCCAATTCTTATGAGATGCAGCATCATAGACATCCATACCGGCTTCCTTGTATTTTATTTTTACCACATCTTCAGAAAAACCATCGTCGATGTATCCCTTTATAACCTGGAAGTTGTCGCAACAAGTGAAACCAAGTTTTACGAGTTCAACACGAAGGGTTTCGTGGATTGAGGAGATTTGGATGTCATCGGGTAAATTAATGGCATTTGTCAGCTTGTTTTTTAAGCCGAGAATGAATGGGGGGGTGTATTTCCCCGGTTTATTATCTTCGAATTTGGCAAGATTTGCCGGAAGTTCGAGACTAATATGCACTGAAGCGGCAATTGAATACAAGGTGTGACGGGTAAATGGGTACTTTGCGAATGGTAAATTTTCCATGATTTTAGGTGTTAAAGGATTTTTGTTTTATTATTATGAGGTGAGTCTATAATTTGAAGCAAAGATAAAGCTTTTTTATTTATGATGGTAAGGTTGGGGGATTTTTTTTAATATTTTTTTTTGGGGGGGAGTTGTTGACGGTTGGTTTTGAGAATAGATAATTGCAAATTATCTGTTCAAAGCCGATTTACAAAATCGGCTTAGCTATCATTTATCACCCAGATGGGTTTCACATGGCAGTTATTCTTTTATAAATTTCATTATTGCATTTCCGGTGGCATTCTTTGCTTTAATAATATAAATCCCATCAGGAATATCTCTTATTAGCAGGCTTGTTTCATTACTAATGCAATAGATGGTTCTAATAATTTGTCCTGCTACATTTATAATTTGAATTTCTGTGCTTTTGGGAGCATTGATATTGATTATATCGTGTGCAGGATTAGGATATACATTGATATCCAATTTACTGATTAGGGAATTTTCATTAATACCAGTGAATAGGAATGTGTTTTCTACTGTCCTGAATGCACATCCATTGCTATCGGTAACAACTGCATAATAATTGCCGGATTGATTCATGTTTGCCATGCAATTATTAGAAACATAAGGGTTCTCATTATAAAACCAACTGCAATTTTGGAAACCACTAACTGATAAAGTATTTCCTATTTGATTAATTACAGGGGTAATTTCGATAAGTCCGGTATAATTCAAACTGTCGATGGTAGTTTGATAAGCAGTGTTTTTCAATAAGGAATCTTCGGAGGTAGCGATGCCGGGGTTGTATGAACTGCTAATGGGCGAACTTTTAAAAACGGTAGTGTATAAAATATTTGCTATTAAGGATGATCCATATAAAGAAGGATGGGTGTCGTCGGAACCCCAAAGATTAATAGAAGGAAACCCAGCAATTATTCTTTTAAAAGCCGGACCAATTGGGGCAATAATTTGATGGGCTGTATCACTTAAAAATTGATAATTCCGATAAATACTATCTATCAAAGCTTCGCCTGTATT
>CAIXTV010000258.1 GCA_903922465.1 uncultured bacterium | reverse complement strand
CTGTTGGGCAGGTCAGTTCCTCGCAATGACGTTTCAAAATGAAGGCTTCTCCTTGCAATACCGCTTCAAATATACGGCTTCCCCTCTTGGATCTTGGAATTTGAAATTTGGGGCTTGGGTCTTGCCAAAAGTCTATTAATCTATAGGTCCCTATATATTCACTAAGGACATAATTAGAACCAAAACCTAACAGGTTTAAAAACCTGCTAGGTTTTCCAATCAAACAAAATTCCAAAAAACTAAAAGTCTAATAGTCTAAAAGTCTAATAGTCTAAATGCCTCCTTGGGACTTGGAATTTGAAATTTGGGTCTTGGGTCTTTTCCTTCCAAAAGTGACAAGAGTCTATTAGGCTATGCCCTCTCGAGTGTCTTGCGACTTCTTTTCTACATACTTAGATAAATATAGTAGGGGGATAAGTCTTGCTGTTATTAACAAAATAAATTTGCTATGTAATGATATGTTTTTTAATTTTGTGGTATTATTTAATATCAACTAAATTTCTCTTATCATGAAAAAACAATTATTTCTTTTAATGGTGGCTTCGATGTTTAGTTTTCATTTGCAAGCCCAGTTGTCTTTAACGCAATCAAACACTGCTTTTACGCCCGGAAGCGTGAGTGTGGTTGCTGGTTCTCTAACTAATTTTACGCTTCCTACTATTGGAGTCAATCAGGTTTGGAATTATTCGAACCTTGGTTGGGGCGCAATGACCAATTGGTCGGTGCTTTCGCCCGCTAATGTCAATTTTCCAACTGCTACTTATGTCGATACCAGCATGACATCCACTGTTATTCCTGGTAGGTATTTCTATTATGATGTCTATAATCAAGCTTTACCCGCAGGAGTGAATTCTTTAGGCTTTGTATTAAAAAGTCAGCACTATTATATAGGTGATTTAACAGGGGGAACTAATGATTCGTGTGTTTTTCCTGCACAGTATTTCGGATACATTGCTGCTCAGCCCGTGATGCCATTTCCAACAACTATGGGCTCATCGTGGCATTCGAATACGAGGAGTGTTTTTAATTTTAATTTAACTATTGCGGCCTATACACTCAATAATGTGCCTTGTCAGAAAGTATCATACAACGACAGACTTGACACTGTTGTTGCTTGGGGTAAAATGAGGGTTGCAACAGCGGGTGGTCAAAGTATTGCTTATGATGTATTGATGGTGAAACGTATGTCTTTAACAACGGATAGTTTCTTTATGAACGGCTCCTTGGCTCCTCCGGCTCTTTTAACAGCTTTTGGCTTGACTCAAGGACAAACTACTATAATGAACCGATATTTGTTTTGGAGAGCAGATGCAAGATATCCCTTGCTGATGGTTAATTTCGGTGCCAATAACTTTACTACCGCTGCTTCTCTTTGGACAGATGGCACTGCACAATTCGATGCAAGCGGAATAAACGAAATTAGTGATAATGTTGAGATAAATTTATATCCAAATCCTAGTAATGGCAATTTTTCAATTCATCTAAGTAAGCAACTAAAACATCCTATCGAATTTACGATGTATAATATCTATGGGCAAAAGGTTTATTCAGAACAATTTATTCCTAATACGAGCAATTATTATCAAATTCAAAAAGAAGGGCTGTCTTCGGGGAGCTATTTCGTTAAAATTGTATCAGGACAAACAAATTTATCATCCAAGATTATTATTCAATAGGAACTAATTTTCAATAAAACTAAGAAACTGCTCGTATGGGCAGTTTTTTTTATTGTTATATTCAATTTTATCGGCAAAGAACAAGCTTCCTGAAATATACTAAGCCCTTAGAAGGAGGATGCTTAAGGAAATATAAACATAGAAAAATCCTCAATTTGACATTTGAAATTTATTTAGAAGAGGTAAAAGAATGCAATCGTATTAAATGTTGATTGATAGTCTTTATTATGGAGAGTTCAAGGGTTTTGAGCAATTGGAATATCTAAGCCCAAAATCTATTTTAATCTGGGAAAGCAAATCTCATATAAAGCCTTTTCGAGCTTTTCGCCTGGTTTTTCAGCCGGATAAGCATATATTTTTCCTTTAGGGTCAATCATTACTGCAAAAGGGAAAGTTTTCACCCCATATGCATTCAGGAAACTATAATTATCTCCGAAATGGAGCAAAGTCCAGTTATATTGGTTTTCCTTAACGAAATAGTCGAGTTTAATAGTATTTCGGTCTAAAGAAACTCCGAGGAATTGCACCGAATCAGCATACTTAGCGGCATACTTACTAATTACACTCATCTGACTCATACAGGCATCGCTCCATGTAGTGAAGAAAAAGAGATACAAATACTTTCCTTTGTAGTTTTGGAGAGAAATTTTCTTTCCCTTAGTGTCTTTTAAGGTAAAATCAGGGGCAGTTGCATTTGTCTCAAACTGTTGAAGCTCGAACATCATGTTTTCGGCCGTGGTGCGATGCTGCTGAAACTTACTTTCATGGGAAGTTTCTTCAATAATATTTAAAATTTGTTGTTTCGAAAAATCGGGATGATTGTATAATTCAAACAAACCCTTCAGCATAACAAATTCACGCAATACTTCATCAACAAGCATACTGTCCTTGCCAAGGGTATCGTTTAGCGAAGCATAGGAGCCATCTTTATTAATAGTAGACCGGATTTCGTAAAAAGAAATTTGTTTGCTCTTACTAATTGCGAAGTTCTCAAAATACTGATTGTAGAACTCCATATAATCTAGATTGTTGTAGAAAATAGGCTGATCGAAGAAATATTGGGTAAAAGTCTTAGCCCCACTCATTAAATTAGCAAGTTGACGCAATAGGGCAAACTTGTAATGTAAACTTGTAATGAAGTAATTATCTTGAACATCCTCAAACAGGTGCAGCATGTTCGCCTCTAGGGTGTCGACAAGTTTAACCTGACGTTTGTAATAAATGTTGTCGAAATTTTTCATCGTCATAAGGTTAAATACCTCATTCAGACTATCCATCCATTGGTTCAAACCGGGTTTTATTTTTTCTGAAACAATGGCATCCACCCTCATATCGTCGATGTAAGGGTTGATTTTTTCCTCAGCATTCAAAAAGTCAAAAGGCTTGAACTGTATTTGATAAGTTTGCTTTGGTTCAAGAAAAACATCATGAAAATAATATTCGATATAGATTCGTGCGGCAATGGTATCATTCAACTTACATTCCAATGTGCAATGCCCTGTGGAATCTATCGCAGCCTGCGCAAGCTGTTTCTCCCTGAAAGTGATTAAGTCTGTCCAGCAAACCAAACGTGCAATTTTATCGTGAGCACCAAGCGCATCAATTTTAATCTGGACGTTTTGTGAGAAAACACCTAAATGAATAAAAAGGAGAAACAGAAAGATGCGTGCAATTTTCATGGAAATAGAAGCTTATGAAATATAACGCAAAGCGAATTTATTTATTTTCAAAAGGGATTTTCACTTCAGGTGGAATAAATGCTGAGATGTCGCGATTACGTATGTAGATTTCTCGGATAAGGGAGGAAGAGACATGCGCAAATTTAGGAAGGGAGGTTAAAAACAAAGTTTCTACCTCTGGATGAAGTTGCTTATTCATCAAATCGATATTCTTTTCAAATTCAAAGTCAATCCCATTGCGGATTCCTCTGAGAATATAATTAGCCTTTACTTCAATGCAATAGTCGGTGGTGAGGCCCTCATATGCATCTACAAAGATATTAGGACAATTTTGAAAGGTATCTTTGACCCATCCAATTCTTTGCTCTAAGCTAAAAAGCGTCTTTTTAGTATCGTTTTTCCCTATCAGAACAATAATTTTGTCAAACAAGGGAGCAAAACGAAGAATAATTTCTTTATGCCCAATAGTTATTGGGTCGAAAGAACCTGGGAAAACAGCAATTTTTTCCATGCAGTAATTTTTTACAAATATAAGTAGACTGAATTAATAAATTTATTTTTTCTGAGATAAATGAGGGAATGTTCTTTCTATTGATTGCCAAAGACCGTTTGCAGTTTGGTCCCAATCAAATATTTTGCGTCTTTCTTTAGCTTTTTCAATTAGTGAAATTCTGTAAATAGGGTCGAAAGCAATCTTGCTTAACCCATCTGCAATAGAGTTTACTGAAAAAGGGTCTACTAAAAGTGCGGCATCGCCAGCAACTTCAGGCATAGAGGTTACATTAGAAGTAATAACCGGAACCTCACAGTTAAATGCTTCAATAATAGGAATGCCAAAGCCTTCGAAATAAGAAACATACACCTGAGCAAGGGCAGCACCCAACACTTTTCGCAGTTGTCCGATATCCATACGTCCAATAAAAATTACCTCATTGGTCCATTTCATTCCCGAATAGGCAGCTTGCATTTCAGGTGTCCACCATTTTTTCTCTCCAACAACCAAAAGCTTAATATCAGTGTCATGCCTATCTCTGAAAAGGTCAAAAGCCTTGAGCAAATTGATGAGGTTTTTACGTGGATGCAGTGCCCCTACAAATAAAAAATAGGGTTTTCCTTGGGAATACTCATGCCGAACTTCATTTTTGACTGTTTCGTTAATAGGAGTAAAAAGTGCACTCGCACCATTATAAACTACATCTATCTTCTCAGGATTAATATGATACTGTTCAACAATATCTTGTTTTGAAAATTCAGAAACGGTTACAATACGAGCAGATTTCTGAGCAAATTGTGGGAAATAGTGTCTATAATACCAACGAACCAACCAAGGAAGATCCTTTGGGTAATGTTCAAAATTCAAATCGTGAATAACAGCTAATGTTGGGACTTTAGTTGAAAGAGAAATATATCCATCGGGAGAAACGAAAATGTCGGGATTAATCTTTCTAAAGAGAAAAGGAATCGACCATTCAAACCAAATGTAAAAAAGCAAAGGATGACGAGCCTGAGGCGAAAGAACAATGGGGATGATATTATCTGAGAAACCAGCGAATTCGGGATGATAAGGACGATCGAAAATAAAATAAAATGTATGCTCAGGATGAGCTTTAGTGATTCTATTCAGGGTTTCAAAAGTAAACCATCCGATGCCATCGAGCTTATTTTTAATTAAAAGACGGGTGTTAATAGCTATTTTCAAGACTTTAATTGTGTTTTCTTACATCAAAATACGCTTACCGTAAAATTAAGTTTTGTATCTTTGCCGCAAATATCATAATTTTTCATGAAGCAAAGGATAAAATTCGTACTCCAAAGACTATTCGGCTTCGAAAATTATTTATTTGTGTTTTCAGTATTCACCATATTCACGCTGAAATTCAATAAGAGAGAAAAAGATTTCTTGCATTTTCTTTCACTTATTCCAAATGAAGGGACTCTTCTTGATATTGGGGCAAATATAGGTGTAATGAGTTATCATTTCTCTAAAAAACGACCCCAAACAACTATTTTATGTTATGAACCCGTGCCCGTCAACGCAAAAATATTAAGAAAAATAGTTTCTTTTTTTAAACTCAACAACATAAAAGTATTCGAAATTGCTCTTGGTAATTACAATGGAAGTGCTGAAGTGATTATGCCTGTAATGAATTCAGTTAAGATGCAGGGATTAAGTTACATTCAGCAAGAAAACACAGAAGAAAAAACATTAGAAGGGGAGAGTTATCATTGTAAAATTGAACGTTTAGATGATTGTATAAGCAATATTAGTCTTCAAAATGATATTAAAGCCATAAAAATCGATGTTGAAAACCATGAATGGCAAGTTTTAGATGGGGCAAGAAATACTTTGCTTACATACAAACCAAAAGTATATGTTGAATTGTGGGAAAACCAAAACCGTACTAATTGTTTGAACCTTTTTTCTGAATTGGGTTTTGAGGCCTTTGTTGTAATAAAAAAATCATTGGTTGTGTTCGATGTTGAAAAACATAAGACACAAAATTTTATCTTTATACCCAAAAATTAGCTAATCTTATAAATCTAATGCAACGGAAATTTCTACGAAATCTTCTTTTTCTTCTGTTTTTAAATCTATTGATAAAGCCTTTTTGGATATTAGGAATTGATAGAAGTGTGCAAAATGTCATAGGAACTCAAGATTATGGTTTTTATTTTGCCATTCTGAATTTCTCGTTCTTATTTAACATCATTCTTGATTTCGGAATAACTAATTTTAATAATCGAAATATAGCACAGAACAATCAACTGCTCAACAAACATTTGTCGAGCATTTTGATACTTAAACTGCTTCTTGCTATAATATATGTTATAGTAACCGTCAGCTTAGGTTTTATCGTACGTTATAGTCCTGAGCAAATTAAATTGCTGGTCATTTTAGGGATAAATCAGTTTTTAATTTCTTTTGTTTTATACCTTAGAAGTAATTTATCAGGATTGCACCTCTTTAAGATTGATAGTTTTCTCTCAGTACTTGACCGGACGCTAATGATTTTGATTTGTGCAATATTACTTTGGGGGAATGTGACTTCAGAACCTTTTAAACTTGAATGGTATGTTTATTCACAAACAGTAGCTTATATAATTACGGCAATCGTTGCATTAATGGTTGTTGCAAGAAAAGCTAAATTCACTAAGCTAAAGTGGAATTATGCATTCTTTCTGTTGATACTTCGACAAAGTTTTCCTTATGCTATTTTAGCTTTACTAATGACCTTTTACAATCGCATTGATACTGTTATGCTTGAACGTATGCTCCCGACAGGTGATGGTGATGTTCAGTCAGGAATATATGCCTCTGCTTATAGATTATTGGATGCAACCAATATGATTGCATTTTTATTTGCTGGTCTTTTATTACCCATTTTTGCTAAAATGATAAAACATAAAGATTCAGTTGAAAATATGGTGAAACTGTCATATACATTGCTCATAACAATAGCAATCACGGTAGCTGTTGGTTCTGTATATTATAGCCGACATTTAATGGAGATGCTTTATCCCATTCATCCAGGAGAATCACTTGTTGTTTTTGAACTAAGAATGGTGCAATCGCAAGTTATTTTTTCTTTATTAATGTCGTGCTTCGTTGCAATTTCAACAACTTATATTTTCGGAAGTTTATTAACTGCTAATGGAAATTTGAAAGCTTTGAATCTTATTGCAGGAGGAGGAATGCTAATTAATATTGTACTAAACTTGATTCTTATTCCCCATTTTAAAGCAATGGGGTCGGCAGCGGTGAGTTTATTTACCCAATTTATTACTGCATTGGCTCAAATCATATATGCCCAAAATCAATTTAAATTTAAAGTGAATTACAGATTTATAAGCACTTTGATTTTATTTGTGATTTTAATTTCGATAGTAGGATGGATTTCTACTGTTTTACCTTTAAAGTGGACTTATGAATTTGTTATCTATTCAATAGTTTCTGTTTTAATTGCATGGACCCTTCAATTACTGAATATTAAAGATCTATTGAAAATCCTTAAAAAGGAATAATATTGCTTTTAATCAGAATATAATTAATCATTAATATTAGATTATTTGATGATTTAAGTCCCTAATGTTTCCAATAGGATAATTTTTTTTAATTTTGACCGTTAATAGCTCTAAATAATTCAAATATTCATGACAGATCAAAGAACCAAGGTTACTGACTTTAATTCAACTAATTTTATATTATTCATTTGGAAATGGAAGAAACCTATTGTTATAGTTGCTATACTTGCAATTGTGCTTTCAGCAATATTTTCTTCAACCTTATTCATTACCCCTAAGTTTAAATCAAAAGTAGTTTTATTTCCTACATCAACTAATGCAATTTCCAAGGCATTATTGTCAGATAACTATGCTATGAAAACTGATATTCTTGAGTTTGGGGAAGATGAACAAGCAGAACAAATGTTGCAGATTCTTAATTCAAATGTAATTCGACAGGCAATAATCCAGAAATATCATTTAATGGATCATTATGACGTCGATTCAACTTCTCCTTATAAGAATACGAATCTCTTTGCAGAGTATGAGAGCAATATTAGTTTTCGAAGGACTGAATATATGGCTGTTGAAATTTCAGTGTTAGACAAAGATCCACAAATGGCTGCAAATATTGCAAACGACATTGCAGAGTTGATGGACTCGACAAAAAATGCAATGCAGAAAGTGCGTGCTTTAAAGGGTTATCAAATTGTTGAAGCAGAATATAAGCATTTAGCAAAGGAAATTAAAATAAAAGAAGATTCTATTGCTTTGATAAATCGCTTAGGGGTGTTTGATTATGAATCGCAATCGGAACGTATAAACGAACAAATGGCTATTGCGTTATCAAAAGGAAATAAGCTAGGGATTAGAGAAATTCAAAAGAAAATAGACATTTTGGCTATGTACGGTGGTGCTTATGTTTCATTGCGAACGGCCTTAGAGCATGACAAAAAACAGCTTAATGTAATACAGACTAAATATGATGAAGCAAAAGTGGATGCATTTGAGTATTTACCTCAAAAATTCATTGTTGATAGAGCTTTTAAAGCTGAAAAGAAATCTTATCCAGTCAGGTGGTTGATAGTTGCAGTAAGTACCATATCTTCGATGTTTTTTTGTATCTTAATCCTAATTATCATTGATACTTTTCGGCGTTACAACAATGAAAAGATCAATTCTCAGATAAATTTATCATAGGTTTTAATCCAATCAGTGATCAATCAAAAACAATTAGGTTGGTTTTATGCTATTATTGCCATTTATTTGGCCATTAGCTCTATTTGTATTGCTTTAGAATTTTATTGGATATTTGCTCTGCCTCTTATTCTTTTTGTTATTCTAACTTTTATTTTTGCTTATGATAAAGTGTTTTTCTTTATCACTTTAATTACTCCATTATCGTTTACTTTAAAAGATAGTCAATTCGGTTTAGGTTTATCAATTCCTTCTGAGCCCCTTATGGCTGGCTTATTACTGCTTTTTATCATAAAAATACTTTATGAAAACAAGTACGATATTAGAATAAGCAGGCATCCGGTTAGCATTGCAATAATACTTAGTCTTGTTTGGATGCTTATTACTACCATAACAAGCTGTTTGCCGATAGTTTCGCTTAAATATTTTATATCAAGGTTGTGGTTTGTGATACCATTTTATTTTATTGCGGTTGGGATATTTAAAAATCAAAAGAATATTCTCAGCTTTTTTTGGTTATATATCATCTCGCTAGTGATTGTTGTGATTTATACCACCTATCAGCACTATTTGTTTGGTTTTGATGAAAAAATTGGACATTGGATTATGTCTCCTTTTTATAATGACCACACAGCTTATGGGGCTGCCTTAGCGATAATGCTTCCTGCAAGCATAGGATTTATCTTTTTGAAGTCTTATTCCAATACAAGGCGCTTCTGGGCCCTTATGTCGACTGTTGTGTTGTTGGTTGGGTTTTATCTTTCCTATTGCAGAGCTGCATGGTTAAGTTTAACCTTTGGGGCAGTGGTTTTAATTGTCATTAAATTAAAAATTAAAATCCAGTGGATATTGCTAAGTCTGGTTGTATTTGCATCCATATTTTTCCTGATGCGAACTCAAATTATTCAGCAAATGGAAAGGAATAAACAAGATTCGTCAAAGGACTTGGTTAAGCATTTACAGTCGATGTCGAATATTTCTTCTGATGCATCAAATTTAGAGCGACTTAATCGTTGGAACTCGGCCTTAAAAATGTTTAATCAAAAACCTATCACCGGTTGGGGGCCTGGGACATATCAATTTGTATATGGTCCATTTCAATCGAGCAAGGATAAAACCATTATTAGCACTGATTTTGGGGTTAAAGGCAATGCTCATAGCGAATACATTGGTCCTTTGTCGGAGCAAGGTGTTCCGGGATTGCTTTTTGTGTTGGGAATATTGGGTACAGTAATTTACACTGCGCTTTCTATATTAAAGCGTAAATTGAACCCACAAACCAAGCAAATAGTGTTTATACTTATTGTGGGTTTAATAAGCTATTATGTGCATGGATTTATGAATAACTTTCTAGACTCTGATAAGTTATCAGTTCCATTTTGGGGGTTTATTGCAGCATTAGTTGCAATAGATTTAAATCTAAGAAAAGAAGAAAAAGAGAGTGAAGTTTAGTCTACTTTAGTTTTGTAGTATTCTTCAAGAAAGTCGGGCATGTTTCGCAGAGCGGCTAGTTCGCGCCATTTCAATCGTGATTCAATTGCAGGGATTCCGAAATATGTTTTACCACCTTCAAGTGATTTATCAACTCCTGACATAGCAAGCACAATAGCTCCTTTCCCGATAGTTAAATCTTTCTGAATGGCTACTCCACCCCAAAGAATTACATCGTCTTCGATGGTAGTTACACCAGCAATGATAACTCCTGAAAGTATTAGAACGTTTTTCCCAATAACTGTATCGTGCCCAATTTGAATGTGATTATCCAGCTTAGAGCCATCACCAACTACGGTATCGCCTGATGCGCCTCTGTCGATAGTACATAAGCTACCAATTTCTACATTGTTTCCTATTACAGTTCTTCCGCAGCTTTCGAGTTTATCATAATGATCGGGGCGGCGTTTAAAGTAGCATGCATCGCCTCCAATTACGCTGTTTGAGTTTACAATTACATTATCTCCAATAACTGAATAGTCGTATATGCTTACGTTTGAATGAATGATGCAGTTTTTGCCAATTGTAACGTGATTACCAACAAAAGCAAAGGGTTGAATTACGGTTCCTTCTCCAATTTTTGCTGTTGGGCTGATAGCACTGCTGCAAGGTTCGAATGAGCGGAATTTCTTTACTAGAGTAACATAGTCGTTAAAAGGATCGTCGGAAAACAATAGAGCTTTGCCAGCGGGGCATTCAACTTTTTTATTAATGATAACAAATGTAGCGGCTGAGTTTAGAGCTTTGTCGTAGTATTTTGGATGGTCAACAAAAGTAATATCACCGGGAACTACCATGTGGATTTCGTTTATTCCGCAAACTTGCATTTCGGGCGAACCCTCAAATTTTGCATCAATAAATTGAGCTATTGTTTGTAGTGTGATGGGAGCGTCAAACTTCATAATGATAGATAAATGATTGTTTTATTTACTTGATTGGGTGTTGGAATTAGCTTTTAACTCGTTCTGAATAGGCACGGGTGCGTGTGTCTACTTTGATTTTTTCGCCTTGACTAATGAAAATGGGAACATTTAGTATAGCTCCAGTTTCTAAAGTTGCAGGTTTTAGGGTGTTAGTTGCTGTGTCTCCCTTGAGCCCGGGTTCTGTATAAACTATTTCTAATTCAACGAAGGAGGGTAATTCGCATGATAGAGGCGTTTCGGTGTCGGCATGAAACATAATTTCAACTTCTTGTCCTTCTTTCATAAGGTCGGGAGAAGCAATTACGGATTCTTCTATTAGCACTTGTTCGAAATTCTGTACATTCATGAAATTGTAATCATCACCATCCTTATACAAGAATTGATATGGACGTCGTTCTACTCTGGCAATGTCTATCTTAACCCCTGCATTGAAGGTGTTTGGGATAACTTTTCCTGTTTTTAAGTTCTTAAGTTTTGTTCTGACAAATGCGCCGCCTTTTCCTGGTTTAACATGTTGAAATTCAACAATGGTAAATAGTTCGCCGTTAAATTCCAAACATAAGCCATTTCTAAAATCTGCTGTAGTCGCCATATCTCTTTCTAAATTTTCGCAAAAGTAATGGAATTTATCATAGTTTCAAGCAATTTCTACATTTTATATTAATCGGTTTTCGATTCAATGTCTTTGTAGCTTAGGTTTAACCTGATTAATGAGGGTTTAGGTATTATGTCGTGGGGTAAAATTTTAGATTTATTTGAGGGCTTTTGGGGTGGTATTTTTGTAGGTTTTAACTGTTATAGGATTATATGTTTAATGTAGGGTGTGTTTTGGTTTCAAACAGCTAATATTTATGGATGTTTTATTATATCAATCTCTAAAAATATATTTTGTAGATATTATATCAGAATAATTATATATCTTTGTATTCAATATTGAAGCTATAGAATATATATCTGATTAAATTTAAAAATATCAATATAGATTTATATTTATACCATTAACTATTCTATGTTTACATTCATAATAACTGAAATAATTTAGATGTATGTAAAAGAAGTATTGCATAAAGAAAATATAGAATAATGATAAGTATAAGTATAGCAATAAACTGTAAAAGTAGTATAAGATAAAGCAAAATAAGTATAGAGAAAAGTAAAAGAAGTATAGAGTAATGCAAAAGTAGTATAGCCAATTGTAAAAGTAGTATTGTGGAAAGAAAAAACGGATTTATCTATATCATTCATGTAGAAACCAATAAGATTCAAATAATAGATTATAAATAAAATAAGGAGGGATTAAATTATGGCAACATCGCAGCGAACTTTCGAATCACGCTATGGCAGATTTAAGAATGGCAACGAACTGATTCAAGCAAAATCAAATTATAACCCTAACAACGCACTCATAAAAAAACTAGACTTAACACAGTTTATTGAAACTGTAGCTTTGAAAGACAAAAGCGTAAACAGTACAAATACATTGTATAGAGAAAAAGTTGGGCTTAGGAGGATTAATGGTTTTAAGGGCAAAAAAAATCTAGAGGATTGCCTCGAAAGTCGTTTGCAAAACGTTTTATCATATGTAGGTGCCGAAATTGGACGCACTTCGGTCGCCTACAAAAAGATAAAGTCTTATCTTAATAAATTAGCGCCTAAATATGACAAAAAAGTGCCTAACTTGCCTTCACTTCCCGCAAAATCGAAGTCAGAACAAAGTTATTATGCTTTGATTAGCTATGGTCGAAATGTGGCTAACATTGCCGAAGGATTGGAAGATGCATACAATCCGGCAAACCCCAATATTACGGTTGCAGCATTGCTTGCTTTAAGTAATCAAATGGAAACATGGACAAAAGAAATTATGTCGGCCGAAATGGCTTGGTCGAAAGTTGTTGCAGAACGCAAAGAACTTTACGACGGGAAGGATGGAATGAATGATAGAATTAGAATGATAAAAGACTATCTGGCAAGTTTTGCGGGAGGTAAAAAAAGTGATGATTATAAAGGCTTTTGCCGATTAATTTCAGGACGATAAAATAAAACAAAAGAGCAATGATTAAAAATTTTAGATGGTTGATGAAAAACACAACTATCGAAAATCTTTTATCATTGCTCGTAAATCAACTGAAAAGAAATTGTTTTAAGAAGAAATCGATTAATAATTATCTTCTCTCACTTGCATAAAGGCCTTGGGATGCAGGCAAGCAGGACAATTTTCTAATGCTTTTATCGATTCATAAACATAACCACAATTGAGGCATTTCCACCAAACTTTGCCTTCTTTCATAAATACTTTGTCCTCCGAAATGTTTTGTAGGAGTTTCAAATAACGACGTTCGTGTTCGGCTTCAACTTTTGCAATCATTTTAAACGCAGTTGCGATTTCCATAAATCCTTCCTCTTTTGCCACTTCAGCAAAATGGGGGTAGAGCTCGGTCCATTCTTCATTCTCACCTTCGGCAGCGGCTTTCAGGTTTTCGATTGTGGTGCCGATAACTCCAGCAGGAAAGCCTGCAGTAATTTCAACTACACCGCCTTCAAGAAATTTGAAAAAGCGTTTGGCGTGCTCTTTTTCCTGCAAGGAAGTTTCGATAAAGAAATTAGCGATTTGTTCATAGCCTTCTTTTCGGGCTACAGATGCGAAAAATTCGTAGCGGTTGCGTGCTTGCGATTCACCGGCAAACGATTTTAGTAGGTTTTGCTCAGTTTTAGTTCCTTTTAATGATGCCATAAGATATTATTTATTAAGTGTATTGAATTACAATATTTTTCTTTTAAACCCAGGGGAAGTTGTTTAGTGAAGCAAAGGTATATTTTTTGAATATATTCTGACGATTTAATTTGAAATATATAAAATAGAAGGCATTATCTTAGCCAAGTAATTCTTCAAGATAATGTTTTTCAATTCCATACATTTTTTTAAGATTAGCAATTTGCTGAATGAATTTATCGTTAGGAACAATAGCTTGGTCTTGTTTTATTCCTACTATCATTACATTTTTAGGAGTATGCTCGGTGTCGATGAATTCAAACACCTTAGTTTGATAACCAAATGCCTCCAAAAATAAAGCTCTGATGGCATCGGTAAGCATTTCGGCTTGTCTTTCTTTTAAAATCCCATATTGATTTAAGTAGTTGAGATCATCTGAAGGATGCATGTCTTTTCTGAGCTGTTTGTGGCAACAAGGAGCACAAATTATCAGCTTAGCATTCGATTTTATTCCTCTTGAAATGGCATCGTCTGTAGCCGTATCGCATGCGTGAAGAGCAATAAGCACATCAATGTCTTTTAACATAACATCTTGTATGCTTCCTTTTATGAAACTCAGTTTATCGAAATTGTTTTTAACTGCAAGAGCATTGCATTGATCAACAAGTTCCTCTCTTTGCTCAATTCCGTTTATAACAGCTTTGATTTTTAAGTTGTTTATTAGGTAATCGTACAACGCAAATGTCAAATATCCTTTCCCCGAACCCATATCAACTACCTTAACATCATTATTGAAATTGATTTGTTTCATAATTCCGTCAATAATCTCTATGTATTTATTTATCTGACGGAACTTATCGTTCATGCTAGTTTTTACCTGACCTTCCGCGTTGGTAATTCCTAACTCAAAAAGGTAATCGTTATTCTGAGGTTTAATAAAACGTTCTTTTTCACGATCGTGAGCCAAATTAGGCACTTCAACAACAGCTGATTTTTTCTTACGAATAACAACAAAATCATTCTTTTGAATTGTAAGAAAATAATTGAATTCGGAAGTATATAATTCTGCTTGTTGGAAATCGTTAAGCAAAAGCAGCTTTACGATATTTCCACATTCTTCAATTATATGATTTTTGGTAACATCTTTTGTTGGATATCGATATACGAAACTAAGTCTAATACCTTCTTTAATTTTAATGAGTTTTGCCGTAACGGAGGTGAGTTCCTTAGTTTTATCGCGCTTATGCATAACGCCAAGGCGAATCAAACTTCCCGAAGTTAAACTTTCATTTAATGCCTTAATAAAAGGCCCAATTTCTTCTTGAATCATTTCTAGATTAATTAATGTTTTTATGTTTACCTATTTAAATCCTAAAAAAAATGACTGCAAATTACTTGCAGTCAATCCATGGGGTAATTATGAAATTGCTTAGAGTATAAGCTGAGAAAATATTATTTCACAACCAATTTTACATCGTAAGCATTTAAGCCTTTTGGACTTTGTTCGACATTGAATGTAACCATGTCGCTTTCTTTTACTGAGTCAACCAATCCATTTAAATGCACAAAAATACTTTCTTGAGTTTCTAAATCTCTGATAAATCCATAGCCTTTTTGATCATTAAAAAAGCTAATTACTCCTTTTCTGATAGAGTCAGCAGGGTCGACTGTACCTTTTTTAGGAACACTCGTTAAAATATCTTCTACTTTAATTTTTGATTTTTTATCGGGATCGGGTGGAGTTGAAGAAATTTGACCATTTTCGTCAACATATGCTATCATATCATCCAAGCTATTTCCACTTTTCGAATTAGCTTTACGTTCTTGTTTTTTTTGTTCCTTGTCTTTTTTGTTTTTTGCTTTTTTCTTTTCTGCTTCTTTTTTATTCCATGTTTCTTGCGATTTAGCCATAACTGTCGATTAGTTTTTTTTTACGTTGATATGATAGATTAGTCCTTAAATTTCCTTATGAATGTTTAATAATCAGTATAAAACATATGGAAAATGCAAATATACGATTATTCTGTATTTTATAAGATATTTTCGACTAATAAAATTTCGATTTATTCAGAATCAAATAAATTATTAATTTTGACGAAACGAAGATTAGGAAAGTAAAAATCAAAAAAAGAGATGCAAATAATAACATTGTTAAGCGATTGGGGGTTAAAGGATCATTATGTTGCCTCTGTTAAAGGATTGATTTATAAAATGCTGCCAAAAGCTATAGTGGTAGATATTAGTCATCAGATTTCGCCTTTTAATTTTGATGAAGCAGGTTTTGTGTTGAAAAATGCATTCCCGAATTTCCCTGATGGCACTGTTCATATAATCGGAGTGAATGAAATTGCTTCAACGCATAACCCTCATCTTGCAATAAAATATCATAAACAATATTTTATTGGTGCCGATAATGGCATTTTCCCAAAGATTTTTGACGAAAAACCTGAAACAATCATTGAAATTGATAGATATTCAGATACTGAGTATTTTACTTTCCCAACAAGAGATATTTTTGTGAAATGTGCTGTTCACCTTGCCCAAGCAAAACCAATTGAAGAGTTAGGATTAAAACTTGAAAGAATGGATTCGTGGTTAATTATTCATCCACAGAATACCGATAATTCAATTCATGGTTCTGTTTTATATGTTGATTCATTTGAAAATTGTGTTACTAACATCAGTAGCGAATTATACAAAAAAGTCTCGAAATCAAGAAAACCCAGCATTTCAATTAGCAGTTACGAGATATTTGAAATTCATAAAAGTTATTCTGATGTAGGTTCTTCTGATATTGTTGCATTCTTTGGGTCACACGGCATGCTTGAAATAGCATTGTTTAATGCCAAGGCCTCAACTTTAATTGGAATGAGTGTTGGGAGTCAGGTGCGAATCGAATTTGAATAAATTCTCATTTTGTCCATTCTCTATAACATAGCGCGTAGCTTACATACTCAGAAAAAGGTTTATCAGGAAATTGTTACAATTAATCCTGAAACTACTTTCAAGTCAAATGAGATATTGCTTTTAAAAAGAATTCCTACTTACGCAGTTCATGTTGCTGGATATTTTGGTGAGGTTTTATGTACACTTTATGGGATTAAGTTTGAAAGAGAACTACGTAATCGTTTTGTTTTACTAGGAGCTTGTACACCATTAATTGATGGACTTTTTGATGATTTGAACTGCGACCCAAACCATTTGAAAGCATTGATAAGGCAGTCAGAAAACAATTCCTCAGTGAATTCTATTGAGGCAGTGTTTTTACAATTGTCAGCTCCTTTAATCCCTTTTATAGAAGCTAACTCATTTTTCGCAATCATGATTGACCGAATGTTTGAAGCGCAAAAAATGAGTTTAGAACAAAAAAATAAAGGTTTATCTGAAGAAAAAATCACACATTTAACTTATGAGAAGGGTGGGGCAGGAGCACTTTTGTTTTTAAGCTTAATGGTTTCTGAAGCAGATGAAGAACTTCGCGATGCAATTTTTAAGATAGGTGCTTGGGTGCAGGTTTGCGATGATGTTTTTGATATTGAAAGAGACCGCAAGGAGGGCATTATGACTTTGCCAATTATATGGAACAATCCCCTGCTAATTAAGAAAAACGTAAAACACCTTCAAGAGGAGGCATTTAAAGCAGTGATGAGTGCTAATTTAGATCTGTTAAATAAAATCAAAACCATTCGATTACTTAGTCTTTACGATAAAATAATTCAGATTTTCATCAATAAATTAATTCAAATAAATAAGTTTTCGGCAAAGGATAATTTTATTTCTCCAATTGAAGTTCCTGACTTTAGCATGAATATTAAAGTGATTTTAAGATTAATCTTAGGGTAAGTAAAATGATTTTTTTAAGTTTTTACAATTTGATGAGTACTGTCAAAGTGTCTAATCGGCATTATTCATTCTTTTCCTTAATTATCAATATTCTGATGCCTTTTGGGCTTAATTGATTATGGAGGGTGGCTTTGGTTTAGGCACTTTAAACTGCTAATTTGTCAGTTGCTAAAATATGGCACAGCTTTTGAAAGGCATGCCTTCAAAATTAAATCTATATATACTATGCAAACCGGAAAAATAAATGTTCAAACCGAAAACATCTTTCCAATCATCAAGAAATTCCTATATGCAGACCATGAAATATTTCTAAGGGAATTAATTTCAAATGCTGTAGACGCAACTCAAAAACTGAAAACCTTAGCATCTCTCGGGAAGTTTAAGGGTGAACTAGGTGATTTGACGATAGAAGTAAAACTTAATAAAAAAGCAAAAACGCTTAGCGTTATTGATCGTGGAATAGGAATGTCCGCAGAAGAAGTTGAAAAATTCATTAACCAGATTGCATTTTCTGGTGCTGAAGAATTCATCAATAAATACAAAACTGAATCTAATGCCATAATAGGTCACTTTGGATTGGGATTTTATTCCTCATTTATGGTCTCAGAAAGGGTGGAATTGCTCACCAAAACATTTAATGAAGGAGAAGGGACAAATGCTGTAAAGTGGGAATGCGACGGAAGTCCTGATTATACCTTAACTGAATGTAAGAAAAAAGATAGGGGAACAGAAATCATCCTGCACATTGCAGAAGATTCAATTGAATTTTTAGAAGAATATAGAGTTCTCGATATTCTAAAGAAATATTGCAAATTCCTCCCTGTGGATATCAGATTTGGAACCGAAAAGGTGTTCGAGCCTGTGGAAGACGAGAAAGATGAAACTAAAACTAAAGAAGTTGAAAAACCTCGTATCATAAACAATACTCGCCCTGCTTGGAAAATTGCTCCTTCTGATTTAACAGATGAAGATTATAAAAAATTCTATCACGAATTATATCCAGCATCTTACGATGAGCCATTGTTTAATATTCATCTTAATGTTGATTATCCATTCAATTTGACAGGGATTTTATATTTCCCAAAAGTGAAGAGCAATATAGAGGTTCAGAAAAATAAAATTCAATTGTATTGTAATCAAGTATTTATTACAGATTCTGTCGAAGGAATAGTGCCTGAGTTTCTAACCTTGCTTCATGGTGTTATTGACTCGCCTGATATACCTTTGAACGTATCGAGAAGTTATTTGCAAAGCGATTCGAATGTGAAGAAAATTTCAACACACATCAGTAAAAAGGTTGCCGATAAGTTGGAAGAACTTTATAAAGAAAATCGCGAGGAATTTGAGAAAAAGTGGGACGATATTAAAGTTTTCATACAGTATGGAATGCTCACTGATGATAAGTTTTGCGATAGAGCCGAAAAGTTTTCTTTATTGAAGAACACAGATAATAAATACTTTACTCTTGAAGAGTACAGAGAACATGTTAAGGCACTCCAAACAGATAAAGACGGAAATGTAGTAATTTTATATTCATCGAATTTGGAAGAACAGCACAGCTTTATTTCAGCAGCACGTGAAAGAGGTTATGATATTTTGCATATGGATAGTGTTTTAGATTCACATTATATAAACCTAATTGAACGCAAACTCGAAAAAACAAGTTTTAAGAGAGTTGATGCTGAAATTATTGATAAGCTCATCGAAAAAGAAGAATCACTTCCTTCAAAACTCACAGATGATGAAAAAAATCTGCTAATGCCATTGTTTGAAGCCGAAGCTACTAAGGATAAATATACGGTAATATTCGAAAATCTGAGTGAAACTGAAATGCCGGTGGTCATTACACAACCTGAGTTTATGCGCCGTATGAAAGATATGTCGGCTATGGGTGGTGGTGGAATGATGGGAAACATGCCCGACTTTTATCAATTGGTTGTTAATGCCAATCATCCTATTGTTGCTTCACTTTTGAAAACCGAAGACGAAGCACAGAAAAAAACCTTAATAAAACAACTCATGGATATTGCTCTTCTTTCGCAGAATTTGCTGAAGGGTGAGCCTCTTACTGAATTTTTAAAACGAAGTGTTTCGTTGATACAACATTAAGAAGAAGAAAATCTGAAGTTTTCTTTAATATAAAATACCCTGCCATAAATTATGTTGATAATTTTGGTGGGGTTTTTTTAATGTCCAAATGAAGTAGATAATGAAAAATACATAAATCTCATGGTTTAGCTGAAATCGTACCAATGCTAAGCCGACTTAGACAAATGTTAAACCAACCTTGTCCGCTTTTCTTTTCTTAAGCAACTGCTTAATTTAAAAGACTAATGTGCAGTTTTTTACGGAGTAATATTTTGCAGAAATAAAGAAAATTATTTATTTCAACTCGCTGAAATACTGCATTATTTTCTAATTGATCGATATAAAAAAATCACGCACGATTGGATTCGTCCTGTTTCCTGAACTATTTATCCAATATAATAATTTAATTCTCTTTCTTTTTCGAAAATTGCTTCACAATCCAGGTATCCTTCCAGTGAAATTTTCTATTATTCTTATAATACTCCACCCAAATTACCCAGAGCGAAAAAATAACGACATAAAATATGGGTCGGAAAACATAATCGTGCACCCACTTAAACGATTCGGGCGAAAAACGAACTAATTCTGATAAGCCCACTATCCTGAGTACATTGGTAATATAAACCAATACTAAGCCCATAGGAATATACCATAACTTATGTTTCCATGGACCAGGGAAAATTATCATCAATAAAGCAAACTGAATAAATTGTTTAATGCCCGAACAGCTTGATACTACTTTAATAGTGAAAATATATTTATCTCCATGTGTGGGGAATTCCGGATTGTGAATCAGGAAATTATAACCATCCGAGTCAAATGGTAGCGATAACAATTGCATAACCAAACGACTCGAATTGTAAAGTATATCAACAAAAAACATGTGTACTGAAGGTGGTAAAACCTGAAACCCAAAAATATAATAATCAAAAGTAATTGCCCATAGCCTATAAAGGAAATGAATACTTATGGTAATTAAAGCAAAGAGAATAACATCACGTAGGGGTTTGAGTTTAAATCTTTCTTCTATTACGTGATATTTTCTTTCTAAAAAGGTCATAATATATGTTTTTTTAAATGTTTTGATTAAATTTGCAAAATATAATTCAAGTAATTTTCGGCAAATATAAGACAAATTCTAAAACCCAACTATTTATTTCTATGCCCTCCTCTTCTGATTCTTCTAGTCACCACCGCCACCATAGTTCAAGCCACCATCATAGGCATAAGCCTGCACAGCCAATAGCAAAACCTGTTGAGGAAATTGATAGCATTTCTGTTTTGACATCAAATGCTTCTCAATTAAAAAAGGTGTTCCTTAATTCAATATTTATATTTATTGCTGCTTATTTTTTAGTTGATGCTTTCTATCAATTAATTACTTGGGCACTCGCTATTAACTTTGGGATTCCGTGTAAAATGGCTTTTGGAGGGATTATTCTTCCCGAAGAACATATTAAATGGACTCCGGCGGTAATACTTTCAGTTTATTTGATTCCTTTAGTCGTAGTTGCTTTTTTGGGGATTATTTGGCGATGGATGATTAATAAAACAAAAATAGATGAATTGGTTTTTAATGGACTTCCGAAAGTGCTTAAATGGAAAAACAAATTACATGAAAACACAGGCAATGGAAAAGTGTTTTACATGTGGATTTTCTTCCATTCCATTTCTCTTATTTTTACTTCTTTGGCAGTTATGTTGTTTTCTCACAAAGGAATTGGAAACCTGCTTTCTAAAATTGAAATTGAATTATCAATTAAAATTGCATTGGCTGTGTTTTTCTTGTTTTTATTAGCAAATGTTGGAAAATATAATGTAAAACTTATTTTAAGAACTTCTTTTTCTAAAAGAATAATACTTCCCGAATCGAGAAAATATTTCATTGCCATTCAGGCAATTATGCCCTGGATGATAGGAATAATAGTGATTTGGCTACTGCATATTCCAAATATGGAATTAACTGACTCGCTAAAAGAGCTAATTGTTATGGGCAGTATATTTATATTGATGTTTTCCAAGCCTAAAAAAGTTTTAAAAATCAATTTATATAAGGGCGAAAAGCCGCTTGAATATGTTTCAGCTGTTTGGTTCGCAGTTTTAATACTATTTGTTATAGCCTTCCGGTTTGCACTTCCATATATTTATCAACATTAAAAATTGCGTTTAGGGATTTTTGTTTCCCTTGAATTTTCATGCCTGATTTATGACTCTTTTGAAGTATTCATCAGCTAATGAGGAGGGAATTGAAATGATTATTAATCAATTATATCTTCAATAGAAAATCCCGACTTTAATAAATTCTCCGGTTTTAAAATTGAAATGAGTTTTTCCTGCTCAATAAATTGAAGTTTTTCGTTCGCTTCAAAAATATCAATACCATTCTCTTTCATTAATTTAGCAAGTTCTGCGGCTTTATTATAGCCAACATAAGGTGTTAGGGCAGTAGTAATGGCAGGGCTATTAAATAGCTTTTCTTGTGCTATTTCAGAGTTTACGGTCATTCCTGCAAACAAGTTTTCGACTAAAGTATTATCTGCAGTTATCAATAATTTCAATGAATCTATAATAGCATTTCCAATCACTGGCAGATATGCATTTAAATCGAGGCAACCTTGTGCGCAAAGGGAGCTTATTAACTGATCGTTAGCATATACCTTATGAGCAATACTAATAACATACTCGGGGATTACAGGATTCACTTTCCCTGGCATTATTGAACTTCCAAGTTGTATTTGAGATATATTCAATTCTTTTTGATTCATCAAATCAGAAGATAATAATCGGATATCGTTTACAATTTTCTCTAAATTAACCGCATGTGACTTAATAATAGCGTGAACTTCAACAAAGGAATCTAAATTATTTGTAGCATCCGAAAGGTTTTCGCTTCTTGTAATGGGTAATTTGCTAATCTTTTGTAGCTCTTGACACACTTCCATGATAAAAAACCTTGGAACAGCAATGCCGGTTCCTATGGCACTTCCTCCTAAATTAACTACTTTAATTCGTTCGAAGCATTTAGAAATTCGCCACCAGTCGCGCGATAGAGCATCGCTATAAGTGCTGAATAATTTTCCAAATGAAGAAGGAACAGCCTCTTGCATTTGGGTGTAGGCAATTCGTAGGTGGTTACGGTGTTTTGTTTCGTGTGCTTCCACCTGTGCCCTCAAAGTGTTGATAGATATTTCAAGTTCATTAAGTAACTTGATTACAGATAATTTTAATGAAGTTGGGATAACATCATTGGTCGATTGATAAATATTTGCAGTTTCAATAGGGTCAATATGAGTGTAATCTCCGGGAAGTTTGCCTAAACTAATTAACGCAAGGTTGCTAATGATTTCGTTTACATTCATATTAATGCTTGTGCCCGCTCCACCAGAAATAGCAGGAACTATGAAGTGATCGAAATGCCTGCCTTCCGAAACTTCAATTGCTGCTTGTTCAAGTGCTTGAATAATATCGAAATCGATTAACTTTAAAGGGATAGTTTTTTCAGAATATTTACTTAAAATTGCTTCTCTGAAACTTCTATAAGTTGTATAACAGGCAAGTTTCACTAAGCCAATGGCCTCGTACCATTCTTTATGGAAAGGAGTGGTGTCGGGGAAATTGTTCTTTGCTCTAACTGAGTGAATTCCATAAAGAGCATCTTCAGGGATTTCAATTTCAGCAATAAAGTCTTTTTCTGTTCTTTTCATATAAGTGATAAAAATAGGTAACGTATAAGTGCTAAATTTAATAAGACGACTATTGTACCAATAACAAGCAGCATCAGAGTTGTATACCATTTGTTTACATATTTTCCCATTACTTTTTTAGATGAAGTAAGGTATATTTGAAGGAAGATAGTAAATGGCAACTGAATACTCAGTAGCATTTGTGAAAGAATAAGTCCCTGATAGGGGTTCGAAATAACAAAAATGAGCAAAGTGGCTGGAATCAGAGTTATTAGTACTCCCAATTTGGAGTGACTATCTTTTATGTTATAAGGTTCTTTAAAAAATCCTGCGAAAATTGAGCCTCCAGCCATAGATGCCGTTACTGTTGAGGCAATACCAGCAAATAATAAGGCAATGCCAAACACTATTGCTGCTGCATTACCCAACAAAGGCTTCAACATTTGTTGCGATTGTTCGAGTTCAGTGACGGCTATTTCGCTTTTATGAAAAGTTGAAGCTGCTAAAAGTATCATGGCGCTATTTATTGCAAAACCAATAATCATCGAGAAAAGGGTGTCGAACAATTCGTAATCTAATTGCCTTTTAATTATTTTGTCATCTTGTGTATTCCACTGACGACTTTGGATTATTTCGGAATGCAGAAATAAATTATGAGGCATCACAACTGCGCCCAATACGCACATGACTATAACAAGAGAGCCATCTGGGATAGAAGGAGTTACCCAGGCTGTTGCAGCGGCACCCCAATCAATATTAACCAAAGTGAGTTCATAAATAAATGCGAGCCCAATGATGGAAACAAAACCAATGATAATAGTTTCGATGCGGCGATATGAATTTCGGAATACCAACAGTAAAATGATGGCAAGTGAGATTAAAGCTGCTATATTTATAGGAATATGAAACAATAAATTGAGCGCAATAGAGGCTCCAAGGATCTCGGCAAAGGCTGTTGAGATGGAGGCTATTACTGCAGTTGAAAGAAGACCCGTTGAGTATTTTGGTTTAAGGTAAATGCGGGCGGCTTCTGAAAGACATAGCCCTGAAGCAATGCCTAAATGGGCGACATTATGTTGTAAAATAATCAACATTAAAGTTGAAAGTGTTACCATCCATAATAAGGAGTATCCAAAATCGGAGCCTGCTGCTAAATTTGATGCCCAGTTGCCAGGATCAATAAATCCTACGGTAACTAATAAGCCAGGGCCAATGTATTTTAGTATTTCTAATGCCCCAAATACAGTTTTATGGTCTTTACGCTTTAAATCTTTGAAGAATCCCAACATCTTTTTTTCAATTTCTACAAAATTAGCAGAACTTCTTCAATAATTGCAAAAAGATGTTCGGAAGATTTAGTTTTCATCCAAAATATCATTTATTTTTACCGATATTTGCACTTTCTTATTTTAATCCATTAAACCATGACTGAAGTTCTTGAAATTCTAAAATACATTTTGCCATCACTTATTGTTTTTGGCACAGCCTATTATTTGATTCGTCTCTACCTTACGAACGACTACAATAAGAAATTATTAGACCTCAAACAGAACAATAAGAATTTGGTGACCCCACTTCGTTTGCAGGCTTTCGAAAGAGTGATTATGTTGCTTGAACGCATTTCGCCTTCAAATTTAATCATCAGAATGAATAATCCTTCATTTACTGCATCACAATTACATATAGTATTGGTGAGAGCCATTCGCGATGAGTTCGATCACAACCTTTCGCAGCAGGTGTATATTTCTTCTGTTGCATGGGATTTATTGAAAAATGCTAAAGAGGAAACTATAAAACTTATTAATTTAGCTGCTTCGGGTTTGCCTCAAGGTTCGGATTATACTGAACTTGCTACACGTATACTTGAATTGAATGCAAGCATTGAGAAAAGTCCCATTGCTATTGCTCAGGAATACATAAAAAGCGAAATCAGAACTTTATTTTAGGCCATTCGAAAAAAATACATGATTAATTTTTCTTGCTAAAATCACTATTATTTTCAGAAATAGTGATTTATCCGATATTAGTATGTATATTTGCAAAATAAATCAGTATCATAAATGCTTCTCTTTGGTAAAATAAGTTTGTTCAATACCCGACCCAAGCTCAAAAGTACATATTAATCACAATACAGCGGTCCAAAACTTTTACCAGTCAAAACTTTTCTTTATCCCAAATTTACCATTAAACATGATTACTGTTTTTTCAAATCAACATACACACAACTTAGCATTATTAACCAATACATGCTTTAAAAGATAGTTTTTTTTAACCAATTAATTTAACAAACATGAACATTTACGTTGGAAACCTTCACTTTAATGTGGACAGTGAAGACCTCAAAAGAGTTTTTGAGGAGTACGGAGAAGTAACATCCGCCACAGTGATTACAGACAAATTTACAGGCAGAAGCAAAGGCTTTGGCTTTGTTGAAATGTCAGAAAACGATGACGCAAACAAAGCAATCGAAGCACTAAACCAAGCCGAATTACAAGGCAGAGCGATGAAAGTTAACGAAGCACGTGAGCGCACCGAAGACAATAGTCGCAGTAATTACAAAAAACGTTACTAATTTCCTATGAAAGGAAAAGTAAAATGGTATGATGAAGTAAAAGGATACGGATTCATTCAAAGCGAAGAAGGTACTGATATTTTTGTACATAACTCTGGTCTGAACAGTAGTTTCAATGGACTAGAACCAGGACAGGATGTCGAATTTGAAACTCGTCAAGGCGACAAAGGAATTGTAGCTTTCAATGTTTCAACCATATAATCTGAAGCATTAAGTCTACTCTATTTATAAACTTTCAAAGAAAGTAGAAAAAAAGAACCCCGGCAAGAAATTGTCGGGGTTCTTTGTATTTAAACCGTTTGTTCTTATAACAGTAATTCATTATTCAACAATATTCATTTCTTTTATTAAGTGGCCGGCGCCGGCAAATTTGTCGATTACGAATAAACAATAGCGAATATCGAGGCTGATGTTGCGGCATTGGTCGGGGTCGTACATCAAGTCGCTCATGGTGCCTTCCCAGTTGCGGTCGAAGTTGATGCCGATGAGTTCGCCCTTTGCATTCATTACGGGGCTGCCTGAGTTTCCGCCTGTGGTTTGGTTTGAGGCGATAAAGGCTACGTGCATGCTTCCGTCGGCATCGCCATAGCGACCAAAATCTTTATTTTTCTGTAAATCTTTAAGTTTTTTTTCAACCACATAGTCGTAGATGGCGGGGTCTTCTTTTTCGAGTATCCCCTGAAGGGTAGTGAAATAGTTATATCGAACCCCATCGCGTGGAAAGAAATCGTCCACTTTGCCATAAGCAACCCTTAGGGTGAGGTTAGCATCGGGCCACCATTTTTTATCTTGCTGCATTTGACGCAAACCTCTCACGTAGATGCGGTAGAGGCTATCTAACTGGTTTTCGCATTGCTGTTTGGGTTGCATGATGTTGTTGTAATAGTTGTTGTAGATGCTTTGCGACAATTGATAGAGGGGGTCTTTCTCGATTTTCTTATAATCACTTCTTTTATAATTCTTCAGCAGCTTATTAAGTTTCAATGTGTCGGTGAAAAGAGTGTTAGCATATACATCTTCAATATATTTTTTCACATCCCCTTTATATTTTTCGCGAATGTTGACAAAAATAGCTGGCTGAAAAGCTGGATTCCCTTTTTCGTAGTAATCTTGCATGAGGGCAAGGCAGATTTCTTTATCAATATTAAGATTATAATTCTTGAAATATCCGCCGACAGCAGCAGTAAGTTTCTCGGCAGCTTTAATGATGTCGCTGTTGCTACTTTCTTTTTGTTTCGAAAGGGTGATAATATTGGTGTAGGTGTATGCAAACTTGCACGATTCAACTCCGAGGCCACCTTCCGTAAAGTAAGAATATGCACCTGCTAGTGGAGCATACTTTTTATAAATGTTTTCGAAGAAGGGGAGCACATCTTTATATTGTGCTGAATAGTCGGGGTTAGAGTTCAGCCATTTATTGAAAGTGGCTTCAGTTTCTTTCTTTTTATTGATGGCATCGAGACGTTTCAGACCATTGTTTTCGCCAATCATTTTCTTCCAATAGTTTGAAATGCTGGCATATTTGGCTGAATACTGTATGCGTATGAATTCGGAAGTCTTCATATAGCTGTCGATGATGTCGAGGCGTTTGCGGCGAAGTTCGATGCTGACGGGGTTGGTGATGTTGGAGGTGAGGTTGATGGCTTGAGAGCATAAGTTTTCCTGAGTGGTGCCGGGGAAACCATACACAAAAGTGAAATCATTTTTTTTCACTCCTTTAAGGGAGATGCTAAGGCTCTTTTTGGGCACATAGGGTTGATTGTCTTTTGAGTAGGGGGCAGGCTCGTTGTCTTTTCCGGCATAGATGCGAAAAACGGAGAAGTCGCCTGTGTGGCGGGGCCACATCCAGTTGTCGGTATCGCCACCAAATTTACCAATGTTTGAGGGGGGAGCCCCAACAAGACGAATGTCGGTGAAAACTTCCGTAACTATCATATAATATTCGTTTCCACTATAGAAAGGTTTAATTTTAGCTTTGTAGTGGGTGCCTTCTATGGTTTTTTTTTCGATAGCTTCGCAGTTGGTGGCCACAATTTTACTGCGTTGAGCTTCCGACATATTAGCTGTAATCCCCATTAGCACCTCTTTGCTGACATCTTCGATACGGATGACGAAAGTGGCGGTGAGCCCGGCGTTTGGAAGTTCTTCACCTTGATTGGCTGCCCAGAAACCTTTGCTGAGGTAGTCGGCATCGAGGGTGCTGTGCGACTGTATGGCGCTGTAGCCGCAGTGGTGGTTGGTGAGCATGAGTCCCTGAGCCGACACCAACTCGCCTGTGCAGCCCCCGCCAAACAACACTATGGCATCTTTGAGGCTCGAATGGTTGATGCTGTAGATGTCGTCGGCCGTCAGGCGCAGTCCCATTTGTTGCATATCGCTAAACACCAGTTGCTCTAGCATATTGGGCAGCCACATGCCTTCTTTTGCCTGTAGCTGCATCATGCTTAGCATCAACAGCAGCGCAAATGCTATTCTTTTATAATAAGGAGTCGTTTTCATAAGGTTAGGTTTATTATATAAGTGCAAAAGTAGTAAAAATGTATTGATGTGCTGATGGGATGATATGCTGATGTGCTGATGTGCTGATTTGCTGATATGCTAATGGGTTGATTTGCTGATTTCATTGTCGTTGGTTTCAACCAAGAGGCTTTGATGATATAATAATGTGGGCTTTAGCTCAACTAATCATCCCGTATTTAAGGTTGGTAGATTCAAGTTCATAAGTTTTAAAGGTTATGTAAATTATAATCATCACCCAAAATTACAAATTATTCCACATAAGCACCCTTTTAAACGAAATTATTTCGAAAGAAGGGCAACAAAACAACGAAAACCCATCAATCTTCCTTGTTGTTGATTTTGGCGAGTTCTTTTAGTAATATTTGATTGAATCGTTCAACAAAAGTTATCAGTTCAATATTGTTCTCAATAACCAGATTTACGAAGGTTTCAAATTCAATGTTATGTCTCCCATGCTCGATGTCGCAAATGTCCGACTCATGAAGTTTCGATTTGCCAGTAAGTTGTTTTTGTAGTAAATTATGTTCTGCTCTAAACATTTTTAAGGTTGTGCCAAATGCATTTTTGTATGCTTGCATTATTTCCGGATTTTCTGTTTTCATAATGGTTATTTTTATGGTTTTTACAATTTTTGATGTCGGCTTAGCTTATAAGCTAAATGGCATAGCTTATAAGCTAAAAAATAATTGTTTATTATAGATTGTGCTAATATTAATAGTGTTACATTTGCAAAGATAAATTATATTAATGAAACTAATCGAAATAATATATCAAAAAAAGAATGTTCTTTCAATAATTGTGAAGAAAAGAGATAAACTAAAACCCGGATGTGTAAATTCGGAAAACTGAGTTTGATAAAGAGCAAATGTTGGGTTTGGCTAGGCAAGTGAGCGACAAAGTTCAACCTCTGAGCGACGTCGCTCAGTACGCGAGCGACGAAGTTCAACTTCTGAGCGACGTCGCTCAGTGCGCGAGCGACAAAGTTCAACTTCTGAGCGACGAGGTTCAGCACGCGAGCGACGAAGTTCAATTTCTGAGCGACGTCGCTCAGTACGCGAGCGACGAAGTTCAATTTCTGAGCGACGAGGTTCGTGAGCCGAGCAACTACCTTCATTCATTCGAGAACGATAACATCATTCGGGTGGTTAATCAAATTTCTTCTTATATTCAAGCACTTATAAAAACAATTTAATTATAAAAAATAAAATTATGACAGTATCTAAAGATTTTATTCCAAGAAAAGACCAAGATTTCGATCCTTGGCAAATTAACTTAGTGGAAGTAGCAAACACCAATAAAAGCTCCTGGGGGTGGAGCGCTGCAGCCGATACCGAATGGACTCTACTTACCGCCACTGCTGGCCAAAAGAAAAAGCGTTTTGATGATGTATGGGCTATTGTTAAATCGGGCGAATATACAGCTGCTGATAAATTAGAGTTGAAAATAGCTCGTAAGTCATATAAAAGTGGCTTGCCTGACAACATTGAAGATACTAGTATCAGAATTTTTATCAATCGTCACATTCGTTATAACCCATTGGTAACCGATAAGCAGAAAAAACAATTGGGGATGCATGTTAAAGAATCAGGAAAAGCAACTCCTGCAATTCCGGTTGAAGGGCAACTGACCGGAAAAATTGTTAAATCAGAACATCTATATCAAAAAAGTAAGGTAGAAGTTACCGGGAAAATTGGTGTGGGATTGGAAGAGAGGGTTAAGGAAATTCAAATATTTATCATCCTCACTACCATAGATGTCAAAATATCGCCAGCGTTGAAAGATTACGACTTCGATGGGATTATTGGAAGGGGTTTATACCCTCGTTCATTCGATTCAGCAGATGAAGGAAAACGTGCCTGGTATTATGCACGTAAGGTGTTTAAGGGGAAAAATGGAAACTATGGCCTGCCCAGCGACCCATGGAACGAAATTATTATTTGATAGGCGTTAGTAAATTGACAATTGACAATTGACAGTTGACAATGGGGGGTGTTTTCTTATGTATGGTACTTCCCAATAACTTATAAACCCATTAACTCAACTCCAAGTACTCTAAACTCTAGGCACTTCCTACACCTGAATCACCAAGTTATCATGTGCCAGTCGGATGTTTTCGGGCAGACGAGCATTTACTTCATCGTGCAAGCCTAAGAAATGACTGATATGCGTGATGTAGGCAGTGTCGGGTTTCAATTCATTGATGATTTCGATGGCTTCGCCCAGCGAGAAATGCGACACATGTTTAGAGTTTCGCAAGGCATTAATGACAATGATTTTGGAGTTTTCGAGTTTCTTCATTTCCTCGGGACTGATGTAGTTGGCATCGGTTATATAGCTGAAATCGTTGATGCGAAAACCAATTACGGGCATTTTGTTGTGCATGGCATGAATTACGATGATTTTCACCCCATTGATTTCTAAAGTATCGCTGTCGATTTTGTGAATTTTGATTTGAGGAGCACTAAAGAAACGGGTTTCGGTGAAGATGTAGGGGAATTCGGTCTTAATAGCTGCAATGACATCCTCGGTGCCATAAATATCGATGGTTTTATTAAGAATGTAATTGAAAGCCCTGATGTCGTCTAAGCCAGCAATATGGTCGCGGTGTTCGTGGGTGAAAAGTATGGCATCGATATTATCCACACGATGTTTCAGCATCTGAAAACGGAAATCGGGACCACAATCGATAATGAAATTAGAACCTTCCATTTCAATCATAATAGACGAACGAAAGCGTTTGTCGCGTGGATTATGTGAAATGCACACAGGGCAATTGCATGCAATCACAGGCACACCTGTCGAAGTTCCGGTTCCTAAAAATGTTACTTTCATCTCACTCCTGATTTGTGGTGTGTGGAAATCAAATCCGAAGGGTTGAGGCTCCTTTGAATTTGGGTATTGAAATTTGGGACTTGAGACTTCTTCATCTTTCTAATAAATAAGTTCTTCAACCAGGAGTTTTTCTTCATTCAACACCTTTCCCACTTCCGGAATTTCCAAATAGTCGGTTTCGCTTATGCGCTTATGGAAAAACACAGTAACTTCTTTTCCATTAAGAGCTTCGATGGGAGTATCAGTAAGATGAATATCTACAGCAATGTTTTTATCGAAGCCATTTACTATGTTTTTGTGCTTATAAATCATGGCCATCCCTTTATAAGTTTCATCCTTATGTGAGATATGTATGGCATAAGCGCCAATAGGAGGGATGAGTTTATGCTCTTCATTAATGCGAATCGTAAGCGTACTGAAATTTTGCTGGGCAAAAGGGCCGAAAGCCGCTGTGAGTTGCCCCATAATGATGTATTGATGGTCAAGATATGCATTAGCACGCTGTATATTGCCTTCGAACAGGGCTTTTCTGATTTTTGTTGAGCTAACACTTTCGTTTTGTATATCTTGTTCGGCAATTTCTTCAACCGTGAAGCCATAATAGCTTGCCATATCAGAAAGAAATTCATAGTTCCCTTCGCGATTATGGCCGAAATAATGATTAAAGCCAACAATAACACAGCTGGCGTGCAGTTTTTCGACTAATATTTTTCTAACAAAGTCGATAGAACTAATCTGCGAAAACTCAAGTGTGAAATTGATGATGATTAAATTGTTAAGCCCGGCTTTACGCAACAGTTCGATTTTCTCTTGTTGCGAATTGATAAGAAACAATTCTTTCCCGGCAGTTTCGGGGTACAAAACCTTGCGGGGATGCGGATGAAAGGTGATAAGAGTAGATTCTCCACCTATTTCATCAGCGGTTTTATTCAAATGATTGATGATGACTTTGTGCCCTACATGCACCCCGTCGAAAGAGCCTGTGGTGACAACAGGTTTTTTAATGAGATTGAGTTGGTCGAAATCGTGGAATAATTTCATTTCAGAGTGTTAAGCTTAGCGGGTGCAGTTATAATAGAGTTTAAAGAACAATAAATCATGAACAAGATTTATGAAAATGGCAATGGCTCAATAGTATTATTCTTTCGAATCGCTAAATGAATCCTTTATGAATAATGTGTTTTTATAATTATTAAGCCCTTGCCCGTAAATTTAATTCTTGAGTTGCTAATGTTTAGTTCAAAGGAGAAGTTTCTGAGTGCAAATTTTATTGTAATTTCGAGTAGTAAGCAACTTTTTCGAGAGAAGTAATCATATCGTATTCTTCGAGAAATACACTTGGCGGAACATTAAGCGATTTGGGAGAATAATTTAATATCCCTTTGATGCCCGCAAAAACCAATTTCTCAGCTACTTCGGTGGCTTGTTCGGTTGGAACAGCAATAATTCCGATAGTGATGTTTTCGGTTTTAATGATTTCGTTTAAATTGTCGATGTGATAACAAGGAACTCCTGCAAAATTTCTTTCAATCTTATCGAAATTGATGTCAAAAGCAGCCACAATTGTGAGCTTCGATCTTTTACCATTTAGATAGCTAATGAAAGCTTTTCCTAGGTTTCCAAGTCCAATAACTGCAACTCTTTGACCTTTATCGGTGTCGATAATTTCACTGATATTATCAATCAGATCTTTGATTTCATATCCTCTTCTAAGTGTGCCCGTATGCCCGATTAGCATTAGGTCGCGACGAACCTGAACCGGTGTAATGTGCAACAAACTAGCAAGTTGATGCGAAAAGATGTGATGTTTGCCTGCGGCTTGATAACTCAACACTGCCCTACGGTATTTGCTAAGTCTTTCGATGGTTTTTTCTGGAATTTTCGCCATTTTTTATGATTGTTTAATTGGAAATGTTAACACAAAGTTACTACCTTTTTTTAATATACTGCTAACTTGAATGTGACCTTTATATAAATCGATGATTTTTTTTGTAATTGACAAGCCTAATCCACTGCCAGTGATGTTTTTTGTTTGATGATTTTTTATCCTGAAAAAGTCAACAAATAGTTTTTCAATATCCGACTCTTCCATCCCAATTCCCGTGTCACTAAAGGTTATTTCAATGTTGTCACCTATTTTTTTTATCCATATATCTACTCTTCCGTTTTCAACGTTGTACTTTACGGCATTAGATAAAAGATTGTTGAAAATTATTTCTAATTGACTTTTATCAAAATCAATATAAACAGAATCTTTTGTGTTAAGATATACATTTACGTCTTTTTGAATGGCAAAAGGCTTTATAGTGTCAAGTGAAATTTGTAAAATGGGGATGATGTCGATGAATTCGATTTTATCGGTCGATTTGCCCGATTCAATTTTAGTAAAATCGAGCATGTCGAGAATTAGACCACGCATTCCTTTAACTCTTTCGATGGAACGTTCTATTGCTTGTTCGTAATTTTTAATATCGTCACCTAATTGTCTTTCTTTTATGATATTAAGATATCCTTCAATGGCATTGAGAGGAGTTTTTAATTCATGCGAAAGAATGGAAAGAAACTGAAATCGAATTTGTTTTCCGGCAGTATTTAGCTTTTGAGTGGTTCTTTTAAGGAAAATATGTTTGGTGATATTTTCGATAGAAGAACGCAGTTCCTGAGGAGTAAAAGGCTTAGGGATGAAGTCATAAGCCCCTTCTCGGGTTGCTTTTACGGCTAATTCGAGCGATGCATAAGAAGTTATCATTACAACAACAATATCCAGTTGTTTCTTTCGAATAAATTCTAATACCTCAATTCCAAGGGCACCAGGCAATTTGTTGTCAAGCAAGACAATGTCGGGAGTATTTTCTTCAACGATTATCATGGCTTCTTCGCCGGTTGCAGCTTCTAGGATTTCAAATTCAATAGGCTCATCCATAAATGGATAATCAACTTTGAAATTACTTAAAATTCTGCGAGCTCCAGAGCGAATGCCAGGTTCATCGTCTACTATTAGTATTTTTAATATTGACATAGTTTACAAATTCAAAAGTTTTCTGATTTCTTTTTCTAATAAGTCAACTCGAATTCCTTTATCAAGAAAAAGGTCTGCTTTAATCCAGTTTTTATCGGTCTCGCTGCTGTGTTCGAAAATCATACCAGTTTCAGCAGTTACTGCTGTTGTAATAATAACAGGGAGTTCAGGATATTTGTTTTTCAATTTATAGCTAAGGATGAAACCACTATCTTCGTTTTCCATCATTAGGTCGAGAATTGCAAGGTCAGGTTTAAGTGTTTTTATCAGCTCTTCGGCTTCTGCTTGACCATCAGCCGTAACCACTTCGAAACCGAAGTGTTCAACTTTAAGCTTCATTTGAAACAAGTAATCAACGTCATCGTCAACAATCAAAATTATTTTCTTCATAACATATTTGTTTTGTTTATTAATCTGGTCTAGTTCTAGGGATTGTTATTGTAAAAGTGGTTCCAGTAACTCCTTTCTCAGGATTATTATTTGATTTAACATCAATTCGTCCTTTGTGCATTTTTATGATACCATAAATGATTGGTAAGCCCAATCCTGTTCCCTTTCCAATGGGTTTAGTTGTAAAGAAAGGAGTAAAGATTTTATCCATGTTCTCTTCAGAAATCCCAGTTCCTGTATCCTGAAGGTTAATGACAAAATCATTTTTTTCTTCATAAAGAGTAATAAGAAGATCTCCGCCTTCAGGCATTGCTTCAATCGCGTTTTTCTCAATATTCACCAACACCTGCATCATTTGATCAGGATCAATTTGCACGATAGGATTCTGCAGTTTAGCTTTAATATTGATTCTGATGTTTTCAGGTACAATAATAGACTCGATGCTCAAAAGAATAAATTGTTCAATATTGACATTAGAAACTGACACCTGGTTTTTTCGAGCAAAGTTTAATAAACCTCCCACTATCTTCTTACATCTTTCAGCTTGCTCCGCAATCAGTTCAAGGTCTTGGTAAACCTGGCTTTCAGGGCTACTCTCTTCTTTTAATATATTACTATACATCGAAATAATGCCTAAAGGATTATTCAACTCGTGAGCAATCCCCGCCGATAATTGTCCCATACTGGCAAGCTTTTCCGATTGTTTCAATGCTTGACGGGCAGAAGCCAATTTATCATTTGAAATATTTAGTTCTTTAACTGACTTATGGAGTTTCTCAATAGAGTAGGGTAAACACATTTCGTTTTCAGCAAATCCTTGAACAATTGCAATGGCATGTTCTTCGCAAGTATTGTAACCGCAAGCACCACAATTCAAATAATCTGCATATTCAAATTTGCCAATTGAGATAAGCACTTTATCTATTTCTTCTTTACTAGGTAATTTTATTCTGCGATCTTTTATTTCAAATTCTTGAGTCATATCAATTTCTGAAAAATCATCAATATCCTTTTCCCATTGCTTTTCATCCAAATTCTCCAATTTATTCTTGACGTAATTTCCAACTAGCTTACTCTTAAGATAACGTTTTCCCTGATCGGTCATTCCGGGACCAAGTATACAGCCGTCGCAACAAAGGAGTTCCAAATGCTGTGAGTTAAGAAGTCCGTTTTCAAATTCTAACACTGCTTCGCGGAAATTGATATGCCCCTCAGCTATAATGATATCATTTTCTTTAATCTCATCCTTTAAAGGAATAGTTTGGAGTAAGCCATGATTTACAGGGAAGATGGAACCTTTCCCTGCAAAAGGTGGGTCGAAATCTGATGGCTCTGTATTTTCGGGTGTGATATTGTACTGTTCGAATAAGCGACGAATTTCTTTAAAGGTAAGCACAACATCTATTTCGTTTGATTCTACTTTTTTAGCAATGCAAGGTCCTATAAAAACAACTTTACAATTCTCACCGTATTTTTTTTTAGTGATTCTACTCATCGCTACCATAGGTGAAACAATTTTTGCAAGAGAAGTTGTAAGCTCAGGATGATATTGCTCTATGAAAAACACTATAGAGGGGCAGTCACTTGAAATAATGGGTTTTGAGCTTTCGTCTTCAAGTATTTTTTTATATTCTAATGCGACTAAATCTGCCCCAAATCCGGTTTCTAGAATAAAATTGAAACCAAGTTTTTTTAGCATTCCAATGAAAATATGGTAGTCTTCAATTTCACTAAACTCTGCAGGAAAACTTGGAGCTATACAAGCAGCAACTTTATCATGACTTGCAAGAAGTTCGATTAATTCACCGGTTGAATTAAGAAAAACTTTGGCCCCCTGGCTGCATACTTTTATGCAATTACCACAACCAATGCATCTTTCATTTATAACTTCAGCCTGACCGTTATTAATTTTAATGGCTTTTACGGGGCATTCCCTAACGCAGGTATAGCATACCCTGCAGCGATCTTTTATAGTAAATACTAGTTGGTGTACTGGGGCGTGAGGCATAAGTGTTATTTTAAAACAGTACGTTCTTTATAGTTAGTAATGAGTATGTTTTTGTTCCCAGATTTGGTGAAGGCTTGATAAAACTCAGAAATGGATGGGTTTTTGTATGGGAATTTTATTGACTCTTTTTCATCAGAGTCATAAATGGCTTTAATTCGCGATTTCAATGCGTCTTTTTCGGAGAGAAGTGGCTGGCCACCTCCGTTAACGCAACCTTCCTTGCAGGCCATAACTTCAACAAAATGATAAGTTTTCTTTCCGCTCATTATATCATTTATCAATTTTCGGGCATTCCCAATTCCATTAACAACAGCAAAGTTATATGTGGTTTCTCCAAGCATAACAGATATTTCTTTAATGCCTTTAGATATTCTGAGTTTCGATTGCTTAATTTCATTAATGTCTTTTCCTGTTACTTTGTGATGTAGTATACGGATTAATGATTCGGTCAATCCTCCTGAAGTTCCTAATAATTTACTAGCAGAGCTTTGATTAACAAAAGGGGCATCACTTAACTGTGTTTCAGTGTCATCTAATTTAAAACCCTTTATTTTAATAAGACTCGCTAATTCTCGTGTTGTTAAAACACAATCCACATCACTGAAACTACTGATACTAGTGTTTCCTTTTATAGCCTCCTGTTTTTTAGCTATGCATGGCATTACTGAAATGGTGAAGATATCCTTGTTGTTAAGGTTTAAATCATCGGCATATTTACTTTTAATTAGCGCTCCCATGATTTGCTGTGGCGATTTTATTTGAGATATCGAAGTCAAAATGCCAGGAAAATATTGCTCTGCAAATTGAATCCAAGCAGGGCAACATGATGAAAATAGAGGTAGAGGCCCCTTATTTTGAGTGCGATTAATAATGTCTTCTGCGAGTTCAATTAAATATATATCTGAGGCAACCCCCACTTCAAACACTTTATTAAACCCCAATTTTTTAAGCGTTGAATTTAGAGAAATGCTGACGTCTTTACCTGCTTTAAAGCCAAACTCTTCGGCTATTGAAACAGAAACACTTGAAGAATGAAAAATAACTGTATGCTTCTTAGGATTTCCCATGGCTTCCAGTACCTGAGGAGTGTGACTCTTTTCATGAAGTCCAGCTGTGGGGCACACCATGATGCATTGGCCACAAAGTATGCAATTTGAATGACTTAAAGGTTTGTTTAAGGTGGTTCCCACTGTTGTACTACTTCCTTTTTTAATGAAACATAAAGCAGAAACATCTTGAACCTCATCACAAATACGAATACATCTTCCACATAAGATACACTTATCAGTTTCTTTTACTATGGCAGCAGATGATTTATCGACTTTAAGCGTGAATTTCTTATTCTTAAACTTTCTTTCGTTGATATTAAAACTTTGAGCAAGATTTTGAAGTTCACAGCTACCATTTCTAATGCAATATAAGCACTCATCGGGATGGTTCGCCAGTAATAGTTCTAAATTGGTTTTTCTTGCGTTAAGTACCCTTTTCGAATGAGTTTGTATTTTCATAAACCCTTCAATGGGTTGAGAGCATGCTGTTATTAAGTTTTCATATCCTTCAACTTCAACAACACACATCCTGCAGGCACCTGTTGGGTTTAGTTCCTTCAAAAAGCATAAAGTAGGAACATTCATCCCATTGCGATTTAAAGCTGAAAGTATGGTTTCGCCCTTGTCTGCTTTAATTATTTGATTGTTAACTTCAATGTTTAGAAACATAAGCAATATTATTGAATAGAAATTGATGAGAACTTACAAATTTCAAAGCAGATGCCACAAGAAGTACATAATTCCTGTAAAATGAAATGAGGTTGCAACTTATTTCCTAAAATTGCATTTGCTGGGCATCTAACAGCACATGCATTGCATCCTGTACATTTTTCAACATGAATGTAATATGATTTAAGATGCTGACAAACTCCAGCTTTACATTTCCTGTCAAAAATATGCTCCTCATATTCACTCCTAAACCATTTAAGTGTTGAAAGAAATGGGTTTGGAGAATATTTTCCTAATCCGCAAAGAGAAGTATCGCTGATAACGTTGGCAAGTGATTCGATTTGCATTACTCCTTTAAATCGATCAAGAGTTTCATGGCCTCCTTCGTTTTTTTGACTTATTGTAATGTTTTCGAGTATTTCAAACATTTTTCGAGTGCCTTCTCTGCATGGAATACACTTTCCACAACTTTCATTCTTGATAAATTTCATATAGTGTTTTGCCAGATCAACCATACAGGTTGTGTCATCGAATAATACAATCCCTCCCGAGCCCATGCGGATTTCCTTGTCTTTCATTAGCTGGTAGTCAATTGGTATTGAAAATAATGAAGGAGGAATGCAACTGCCGTTGGGGCCTCCGATTTGTAAGGCTTTAATTTCTTCCTGAGATTCAAACCCAGCAATATTTTCTAAGACTTCTGTTATACTGACCCCCATTTCTATCTCTGCAAATCCAGTTGTTTTTGTTTTCCCTGCAATAGAGATGAGTTTTGTTCCAAAGCTATTAAGCTTTCCAAAAGATTTAAACCAATCAGGGCCATTTAATATAATGGACGGAATATTGCATAAAGTCTCTGCACTGTTTACTACTGTGGGGAAATCAAAAAGTCCACTTTCAACTGGAAAGGGTGGTTTTGCTGAAGGCATGCCTCTTTTCCCTGCAATGCTGTTAATTAGTGCAGTTTCTTCCCCACAAACAAATGCTCCTGCACTTTGCACTAATACTATTGAGAAGTTTGTTCCACTGTTTAGTATATTTGAACCTATCAATTCATATTCTTTAGCTTGCTGTAAGGCCTTGCTTAATACTTCAATAGCTTTATTATAATCGTTACGAATAAAAACGTATGCTTTTGATGCCCCTATCGCAAATGAAGCAATGGCAATTCCTTCAATGAGTAAATGTGGATGATTTTCAATAAGTCTTCTTACTATAAAGGAGCCGGTATCACTTTCGTTTGCATTACAAATGAGATATTTTTGACCCGCAGCAATCTGAAGAGCAGCATTCCATTTTCTACCGGTTTGATAACCACCACCACCTCTTCCTTCTAACTGGCTTTCCTCAACAATATTACAAATATCTTGAGGTTTATACTGAGTAATACATTTAGCAAATGATTTATAACCACCTGTTGCAACATATTGTAAAATGTTTTCTGGTGTGTATAGTCCGCTATTCTTTAAAAGAATTCTTTTCTGAGCAGAGAAAAACGGCAAGTCTGAAATGTTTATTACATTTTCCCATGGATGATGTAATTCATCGAAATATTGACCAATAACATTGTTGAATTGTAAATCGTTGTTGAATAATCCGTCAAGAACCGCTTCAACTTTATCTGAAGTAATGTTTTTAAAGGAAATTCTGTTTTTCCCAGGTAATTTTACTTCAACAATAGGTTCAAAAGAACAAGGACAGGAACAGCCAATCTCAACCACTTCGGCATCGATTTGCCTCTCTTTCAGATATTCTATTAACGTTAGTTTTGTCTCAAGAGAGCCAGCGACGATTCCGCATGTCGCTGAACCAATAAAGATTATTGGTTTAGAGTTTTTTCGAAAAGTAAGAATTGAAGTGGTTTCTTCTAACAAAGAATTTTTCCCGTTCTTGCCCAAAAGGATGTTTTTTACGTACGAATCGTTTTGTGTCAGGTTTTTCATTGTAATGACGATTTACATTGATGAATGATTTGACGAATTCTTTGAGGAGTTAAATTCGAATAAAAAACTCCATTAATCTCAAGAACTGGTGACTGGGCACATGCTCCTAAACAGGATTTTGTTTCTATCTGAAATACATGATCTCGTGTGATTTCCCCTATACGTATGTTGAATTCTTTTTCTAAAAATGAAATTATTGTATCGGAGCCTGAAATATAGCAGCTTGTTCCTGAACATACCCTGATAATGAATTTGGCTCTGGCTTCAAAAACAAACTGATCGTAAAATGAAGCTACAGAGTAAATTTTACTGCTTTGAACGCCAACATGTTCGCTTAGCATTATTATGGATTGTGCAGATATGAATCCTTCTGCTTCTTGTATTTGAAGCAAAATCTCAATGATGTTTTCAGTAGCATTTTTGGGATATTTTAGTAGAATGAGTTCAATTAGATTGTCCATATCAAGTTTGTTTTTCCTATACAAAAGTAATATTTTATCATATAGAATTATCAGTGTGAAAAAAATAACAGTGTTAGGCCAATAACAGAGCCGAAAAATTTATTTTTGAAAATGTATTTTGTTATCGTAAAATGAATTAATTTAGCTTTTTATAAACATGTACTTCAAATTGAATTTTAACCATAATAAAATGTTGAATGTTATTAAAATAGCTTGTCATTATGAATAAGAAACCAGAAATTGTAATTTGTCTTGGAAGTTCTTGCTTCGCTCGTGGAAACAAGGAGGTTGTTCATGTGATTAAGCGCTATCTTGAGGAAAATATGTTGATGGATAAAGTGTTTTATCATGGGGCACATTGCTTTGGAAGCTGCGAAAATGGTGCTTGTATAAGAATCAATGATAAACAAATAGAAGGGGTAAATGCTGAAAATATAGTTGATTATCTGAATAAAGAATTATTATAATGGAACTTATACAAATACATAACGAAGATTGCAATCAATGTTTCTCTTGCATTAGAGCCTGTCCTGTTAAGGCAATTGTTTTAACAGGTACTCATAATACTTTAAAGGTATTGCATGAGAGATGCATAGGCTGTGGAAGTTGTTATTCCGCATGCAAAACCAATGCTATAACTTATTTTTCTTCAAAAGAAAAAGTGCTAGAATTGCTAAAGGATACTAGCAATAAAGTTCTAGCTGTGGTGGATCCCAGCATATCTTCCGAGTTTGAGGATATTACTGATTATAGGAAATTTGCTCAAATGATAAAGGCTATAGGTTTTGATTTTGTAATTGAAGCCACTTTCGCTATTGATGTATTGGCAAAGAAATATCACGACTTATTGGCTGATTTTAAAGGGAAATATTACATCTCGACACTTTGTCCCCCTGTGATGTATTATGTCGAGAAATATCAACCAGAATTAATTGATAATCTCGCGCCCTTTGTCACTCATTTAACTGCTTCTTCTTTAGTTGCCCGACAATTTTATGGAAAGGACGTAAAGGTCGTTTATGTTGGCCCGTGCATTGCAATGAAAATGGAAGTTGAACGATTTGAAGGAGTTTATTCAACGGATGCTATGATTACGTTTAAAGAACTGCGTGAATTGTTTAGCACTTTTAAAATTAACGAGAGTAATCTTGAGTTTGATGATTTCTCTTTACCTCAGGGGAATTTAGGATCATTACTTCCTATTAGCAATGGGTTTTATCAAGCTGCTGATTTAGACCAAACCCTTATTAATGGAAATATTTTAGTGGTTGAAGGAGAGGATAAGCTTCATAAATCTATACAGCAATTTAAAGAACATAGTGAGCAGTTGGGCAATCATATTTGTCAGTTTTATTGCGAAGGCTGTGCTATGGGGCCTGGAAATACTAATAATTCTCAAAAATATTTAAAGCAAACTTTGGTTAAAAACTATGCAGTCAAAAGATTGAAATCCCTTGACATTAAGCAATGGATTGCCAATATAAAACAAACTGCCCATCTTTCGCTTGAGCGTAGTTTTATTCCAAAAGACCAAAGATTTCCTGAGCCTTCACCTTCCAAAATTGAAGAATTGCTGAAACTAATTGGAAAGGACGAAGAGCAGATGGTTGATTGTAATATTTGTGGATTTAATTCATGCATCGATTTCGCAAAAGCAATTGCTAATGGCTTAGCTAAGCCTGAAATGTGTCTCAGTTTTTCTATGAAAAGTAAACAAGAGTATATTAAAACTCTCAAAAATAGCAACGAAAAGCTCCAAAAGAATAACGAAACCTTGATTGAATCGGAGAAGAAAGCACAACAGGAAGAACAATTAGCAAAAAACACTTCATTTATTACTTCCGCTATGTTACAGAAGCTTACCGCAGGCATCGTTATTGCCGATGACAAACTCAAGATCATTATGTCGAATAAAAGTTTTATTACGATTTTGGGTGAAGACGCAAAAATTATTGATGAAGTAATCCCCGGTTTAAAAGGTGCTGACGTGAAAACCTTGCTTCCATTGCACATACACAATTTGTTTTCTTACGTTCTACAGAACAATGAAGAAATCGTCAATCGTGATTTACAATACAACGATAAGCTTCTGAATATCTCTGTATTCTCAATCAACGATGCTCATATTGTTGGTGCCATTATTCGTGATTTGTATACACCTGAGGTGCAGAAAGAAGAAATTGTCAAGCGAATTAACGAAGTTATCGACACCAATCTTGATTTAGTTCAAAAAATCGCCTTTCTCTTAGGTGAAAGCGCCACTAAAACTGAACATATGCTGAACTCAATAATCGAAACTCAAAAGAACATTCAGAATTAATAATTGATGCGTAAGCTAATCCAAATCACTTCCCTTCCTCAGTCCCAAATTGTAGGCATTCACGTTGTAAATATACAACTGACGAATCCAAGTCTTTTTTTTTGGCATTATAATTCAAACAATTAACAACCTATGGACACTTCCGGCTTTTATATCGAAATACGATGTCAGCAAAAGAATCACACCAATGAAAGGATATGTGGCGACGTTTTTTTATCTGATAGGGTTAAAGAAGAAAACCGCTTTATTGTTGTACTTTCCGATGGTATGGGGCATGGTGTAAAAGCAAATGTATTAGCAACTCTTACCGCTACCATGGCTTTGAATTTCACTAAGGAACATAAAGAGTTTAACCGAATTGCTGATATTATTATGAATACACTGCCCGTTTGCAGTGAAAGAAAAATGAGTTATTCCACTTTTTCAATTCTCGATATTGAACTTAACGAGATGGTGAAGATTTTGGAATACGACAATCCTCAGTTTGTGGTTTTTCGTGGGAGTAAATTGTTTGAGCCTATTTGCAGCAATGTTTTACTGACCAGCGAGCATAACAAAGGCAAAGAGTTAATCTATTCGGAGTTTTTCCCTATGAAAGAAGATCGCATTTTCTTGTTTTCCGATGGGGTGATGCAATCGGGCATGGGTTCCGAAGAATATCCTTTTGGCTGGGGTAGGGATAAGGTTATTCAGTATATTGAAGAGTTGATTGAACATCAGCCTTTTATTTCAGCATCGAAACTAGCTACAAAAATTGTGAATGCTGCTAACTCTCACGATAATTATAGTTCTAAGGATGATACTTCTTGTGCGGTTATTTATTTCAGGGAACCACGCAAGTTGCTACTTTCGACCGGACCTCCTTTTGAGGAGCGCGACGATCATAAACTCGCTTTAATGATTGATGAATTTAAAGGGAAAAAGATAATCTGTGGTGCTACTACCATCGATCTTGTTGCCCGTGAACTTAAGAGGGAAGTCGTTGACCACTTCGAGTTTAACGACCCTGACTTGCCGCCCATTTCTGAGATGAATGGTGTCGATTTGGTTACTGAAGGCATTTTAACCCTTAGCAAAGTGAATGAATTGCTTAAGCTTTATAATAATAACACCCTTTTGGGCAAGGGGCCTGCCGATTTAATTGTGAAATTGCTTATCGAAAGCGATGAAATTGACTTTATCGTAGGAACTAAAATCAACATTGCTCACCAAGACCCTAACGTACCTGTTGAACTCGAAATCCGCCGCACTGTCGTAAAACGAATTGCTCGTTTGCTTGAAGAAAAGTTCCTTAAAGAAGTGAAGATAGAGTTTTTGTAAAGATTTCCTTATAAAGCATTCCCACAGATTAAATTATGATATATAATCTGTAGCCAGCAAAAACACTACAGCATTTTTTTAAATTTCATCAAATGCAAGATAGTACTTACAATCACTTCGTTTGGCAGCTTCATGCAGTTGAAAGTCAAATCGAACACATGCTCGTCTGATTTGGTTCTCGAAAAATAAGCATTAAAGTCGTTGCGTTTAGCATCGGTAAGTTCGACCCTCTCCTTGGCTTTTTCGAGGGATATTTCATGTTTTTTAGCAATGTTTTTAATGCGCCAGTCTTTTGGGGCCATAAGTTTTATGTGAATGGCGTTGGGGTGCTCCTGCAGAATGGTCCACGATGCACGTCCTACAATAATGAGATTCCCTTTCTCAGCAAAAGATTTTACAACATTCTTGATGGTGTTTTTTGTTTTCACTGTGCATATATCATTTGAAAATGCTGAAACAACATCCTCAATTATATTCATATTGCTTGGTTTAGCAATCTCCAACACCTTGGTAGGTTTTATTTTCAGTGCTTTTGCACTATGTTCAATAATTTCTTTACTTACAAAAGACCAAGGATGTGGGCCCTTATCCTTTTTGCTTTCGTTTAGGTTTTCAATTAGCATGTTGGTCAGAAGGTTGCTATTGCAGCCATGACTTCTGCTGATGGTAATAATGGGATGAATTACAGTCTCTTTAATAGCGCTTTTTCTCCCTAATAAATATTCAATAATTAAATTTTCCATTGTTTATTTTGCTTAAAAAAATTCAAGAACAAAGATAAGCAAAATTATTAGATTAATAACTTTTTTCCATAATGAAATTACTTTTGAATTACACTTAGCGTTAGGGGGGAGTTTTATAAACTTACAATAAATATTTTCTCCACATCTTAATGAACCGTCCCGATACTTCTCGTCGGGATGGTGTGAGAGGCGCACTCCGTCAGCTAACTACTGGCGGAGCCGTCTACTCAATTAGCGGCTTGCATCTGATCTGGGTTTCGTAATTCTGTTATCATTCTATTCATGCTTCTTCCAATAGAGCCAGTATTCATTTCCTGTCTCGTTAATAAAAATATCGAATGCATAGCTACCCGCTTTCTTTTTCTTTGATTTAGTAGCACATGATTTCAAATTGAACGGTCTTTTTTTTTCTTCAATAATTCCAAATGGTCGGTTTAGCGGAACATCTCCTTGCATAATAATTTCGTCAATACAAGAAAGAAAAACAGTAGAATCCTTACTTATCTTTCCCAAATAAAAATGGTCAAACGATACTGAATCAAGATTGTAACCGGTTTTATTGAAAACTTTAATATGTATATTTTGACCGATTGTCAATGCAGGTATTAGCAGTAAAATAGCTAATTGGAATATGAATTTAAATTTTAACATGATTGCTTGGTTTAATATGCTTGCCGCTAACGGTAAGTATATGAAAAGTAGGCGATTTGCGTGGTTCGTTCCTGTCAACCAACACGGATGCACGTGCGGGTGACAAAACTTTCAATTATGTACGACCACCGCCTATTTTTTATATACAATGTGTGTGCCCTGCATGAGCAGAGCACACCCACCGAAAGCTCTGTTTTTAAATGCAAATGTACAAGTATTTTAACAGATATCACCGTGGGTGGAAAATAATTTTTCCAGAGGGTGCAAGTCCCTTATGCGCGGGGTCGTGT
>CAIXTV010000257.1 GCA_903922465.1 uncultured bacterium | reverse complement strand
GACACAAAAACATTTGAACAGAAAATCAATAAATTATAAATGTTAAGTATAAAAAATATTTTATATGAAAAAAATCATAATTATAACTATTGGATTAATAGGCTGGGCTAATTGCAACGCTCAAAGTGATTCTTCTGTTACTAAATTCGATTTTGGAATTGAAGTTTTTTCAGGAATAGGAACATTATATAATGACATAACTCTTATTAGAGAAGTTCAACATTTTTCGAATGAATATAGAATTAATTGGATGGGTGGCATATTTATAAAGTATAATCTTTCAAAAAAATCTGCAATAGAGTTAGATCTGCTTTATAATCGAATCAATTCATTTTGGGGTAATTATTTAGATAATATTGATAATGGGAAAAGTTATGATAATCTTGAAAGAAAATTTGATTACTTGTCAATTCCACTTACATACCAATATACGTTGAATAGATTCCGGTTTAATCTTGGTGCTCAATATTCATTTTTATTAAATAATTTTGCAGAAAATCATAATTATGGATTTCGAGGTTGGGATACCCTTTACACTTTGACGTTACATGATTTAATTAAAAATGATTTGAGCTTGACGATTTTTTTATCATATACTATTTTTAAAAAGATTTCAATTGAAGGAAGATTTAATCAAGGTATAATTAATACTGCTGATAAAGAAAAAGGATGGTTTTCTTTTTCTCAAAGCAGGCAATATTTAATAGGATTAAAATTTAGCATTGGAAAAATCAAGAAAAGAATAATTAAATAGTTCAAGCATACAATATTTTATATCCTCTAATTGCCATATATTAAGCGTCACAGCTTGCCGAAGGTTTTCTTTTGTAATTCTATTTTTGCAGCATTTACTATCTTATTCGCCAAAAGCTAGAGTTCAACTGAGGTTCCAACCTCAGCCGACACTTACTTTACAGTTTTAACCTGCCTAATATTACATAAATTTCAAGAACCTTTAACTACTTTATGATATTCTCTGGAAATCGTTTAGCAGATAAGATAAAGACTTTCAGGAATGTTCGACATAAGTTGTAGACTAAGCCGGACAAAATTTCTATCACCAATTTGACAATGGCTGAGTGTGAAGAACACTAATGAAAGCATAATCGATTTCGAAAAACATTTAAACCCAATTTAGGGCATTTGATAAAAATGTCAGTCAAAATTCTAATTCAATTTCTATGATATTAGTTATTGAAAATACTTGATTTATATCAATCTGAACTTTATTATTCCTAGCTTGTTTAGAATAAATACAAATAACTATGTCATGAAAATTTTAATAACAACACTATTTATTTTATTTTCAACGTTTCCTTCACTTTTTTCGCAAGAAAGCGCTCAAAATAGAATCCCCTTAATTGGAGAATCAGCCCCTTCATTTACAGCTGTTTCAACAAAGGGCAAGATTAATTTTCCTTCCGATTACTTTGGAAAATGGAAAATCATTTTTAGTCATCCTGCCTCATTCACTCCGGTTTGTGCAACGGAAATCATGGAATTGGCCTTGCTTCAAGAAGAATTCAATAAACTTAATACCCAACTGTTAGTTTTGTCAACTGATGGGGTTAATAGCCATATCGAATGGGCTCAATCGCTTGAAAAACTAATCTATAAAGGAAGAACAATCCCAAAAATAGACTTTCCTCTAATTTCTGATGCCGGACTCGAAATATCTAAAAAATATGGGATGATTCATCCTAATGCCAGTTCCACAAAAGATATTAGAGGCGTTTTCATTATCAATCCCGACAATATGATTTGCGCTATGTTCTTTTACCCTTTTACGACAGGAAGAAATATCGAGGAGATTAAACGCACATTAATTGCATTGCAGGAAAATAACAAGAAAACGACTTTAACCCCTGCCAATTGGAAACCGGGCGAAGATGTACTTTTGCCCAGTCCACAAACAAAAGAAGATGCCGAGAAATTGAAGAATGATAAGAAATTCTACTTTTTAGATTGGTACATCATGTTTAAAAGAGGGAAAATAGAATAAATTCTTATTCTAAAACATCTCAAATCAATTATTAATAAAGTTCCAAGCCATGCCATTGGGGCTTTATTAATTATTTTTCAGGACTTTATTCTGTTCACTCTTCAAAAAAGCTTATTTGTTTCAATAGATGAATTTTCGAAAACTTAACCCTATAGGCAACTATATGGGAAAGAAATCTGTCTTATCACAAAACAATAGTTTACTTATACATTATGAATAATTCAATGAAGACGGCAATATTTTTTATTCAATTCATTTTACCTTTGATTTCATTTTCTCAAATTACTGGCAATGATGCTGATCATCCTTGCCTAACACCTCTTCAATATGAAATGATAGATAAGCGCGTTGCTGATAATATAAAGCTGCTGAAATTGGCCGATAACAAATCGAAAGAGCCTTTAACAACATTATTAAGTTGGCCTTTGCGACCTATGGCTGGTTTTACCGATTGCAGTTACTATATTGTTACTGCTTATGTAGACGAAAACACTGCAGCAGGTGCCATTGGCGATTTTAATTGCGGAACCAATACTTATGATACTCATAAAGGAACCGATATTTGTACTTGGCCTTTCCCTTTTTATAAATTAGATCATAGTCAGGTGGAGGTTATTGCAGCAGCAGCAGGAACTATAATTGATAAAGCAGATGGTAATTTCGATAGAAACTGCAGCTCCAATTCAATGACAGCAAATTATGTGATTGTTCAGCATGATGATGGTTCATATGCATTGTATTGGCATATGAAATCAGGTTCAATAACAACTAAAGCCATAGGGCAAACTGTCCTCACAGGAGAATATCTGGGAGTTGTTGGAAGTTCGGGGAGTTCTTCAGGGCCTCATCTTCATTTCGAAGTGTGGACAGGTTCAACAAGCGCCACCTATAAGGATCCTTTTTCCGGAACGTGTAACACTTTAAATGCAAATTCATGGTGGCAAACTCAGAAACCCTATACTGAACCTGCCGTCATTAAAGCTTCAGTTCACACCACAGATGCAATTATCCCTGCTTGCGATACAACGGAAACTCCAAACGAAAGCACTACTTATCAATTGCCTTTTCAAGGTCAGGGACTCCCTGCCGGTATGGCTAAATTTTACATCTTCCTAAGGGATGCAGTTGCCGGAACAGTTGTAAATTTAAGCATATTAAATCCGGGAGGAACAACATTTAATAGCTGGACTTTTAATTGCAATAATAATTATAACGGGAGTTATTGGACTTGGACGAAAGCTTTACCCAGCCTTGCCGGAACATATACTTTTCAGGCAACCTATAATGGCATCAGCTGTTCTCAAAATTTTAATGTGTTGGCGCCAACAAGCACAAATGACTTAACGAATTCAGCAAAGCTACAAGTTTATCCCAACCCAAGCAATGGAATTATGCATATTGCTTGTGATGATCTTCTAAACGGGAATTACACTCTATCTATTAAAAACACCCTAGGGCAAACCCTATTTCAAGAAAACACAGTTATTTCAAATAATAATATACAGAAGGATATCCCAATTGCTACATTGCCAGCAGGGATTTATATCCTCAGTCTTGAAGCAAATGGAAACACTTATATCACAAAAATCAACAAACAAAATTAATGTAAGTTCTTTTTCATAGATGTTCATGTTTATCAGATTTTATTATTTTTACAAATTATAATCTGTGAGAAAAGAATATGTTTTTCATAGATAAATATAATTTACATTCATGCGGAATTCTTTAAGATTGCTTCTAATTCTAATAATTTTTTCTTACTTTTCTATAGATTATGGTCGTAATAATGTTATGCTTGAGCCTGATAATCATCAATTGTGGATTGATTGCAAATTGGGGGGAGACTTATCATTCGACATTTTTAATTTTGGGATGAAAGGATACCGTAAGATGAATTCATTAAAGAAAAAGAATCTTCTCACGATAATAGATTTCTCAAAGCCTTCAAACGAAAAACGTTTTTTTGTAATTGATATCGAATCGAAAAAACTATTATTTAAATGCCTAGTGGCTCATGGGAAAAACACTGGAGAGAATTTCGCTAAAAGCTTTTCAAATAAGGCGCAATCCCTAAAAAGCAGTCTTGGATTTTATATAACGGCTGAAACCTATATAGGGAAACATGCTTATTCGTTAAAACTTGATGGTCTTGAGAAGAACATCAACGACAATGCAAGGAATCGAGAAATTGTAATACATGGTGCTGATTATGTAAGTCCTGAATTTATTAAAGCCCATGGACGGCTTGGAAGAAGTTGGGGTTGCCCAGCTTTACCTTTAGGTGTTTCAAAAGAAATCATCGATAAGATTTCGAATGGGAGTTGCCTGTTTATTTATGGAATAGATGACTTTTATAAAGCTAATTCGCATTTTATAAATTGAAACCACTGAAAAGTAAATTCATTAGATATCATCCTAGTATTTCATCTTGTAAAACAGCTAAGAAAGCATTCAGTTTAGCAGCTAATTCCTTTTTTATTAACTTTGCTCTTCGATTTTCACAAACAAAAACTCATCTTTCAAGCCTTTTCAACATATTATTGCCATTAAATAGCCTTCATGCTCAGACTTATATTCATCATTGGAACAGGTAGTTTTTTCGGAGGCGTTTCACGCTTTTTAACTACACGTCTGGTTCAAAATTATTTTACTTCCGCCTTCCCTTTAGGGACTTTTGCAGTTAATCTTATGGGTTGTTTTCTGATTGGGATTTTCTATGGCATATCCGAAAAAGGGAATTTGATGAGTGCTGAGTGGCGTATGTTTCTGACAGTAGGTTTTTGTGGTGGTTTTACAACTTTTTCGGCATTTGCAAGCGAGAACCTTGCTTTATTAAAGGACAGCGATTTCTTTTGGGCCTTGATGTATACTGGAGCAAGCATCTTTTTTGGTTTAATGGCTACTTGGCTGGGTAATCTTTTGATTAAATTATTCTGATAAATGGAAAATCAAAGCGACGCACAATTGTTAAGTATCTTTATTGGGCCTAAGGATAAGTTTAAACACACTCCCTTATACGTAATAATTGTATTTGGGGCTATACCTTATGTATCATCTGAGTATAATCTATCATAAAATAGCAAATAAAACATAAATCTACTCCCAAACGACCTCATATTTATGATAGAAAAAAAACGCATCATCACTCCTACTATTTGGCTTCTTTCTCTTGTGAGCTTATTTGCAGATGTTGCCAGCGAAATGCTCTATCCTGTTATTCCCATTTATTTGCAAAACATTGGTTTTTCGGTCTTTCTAATAGGAATTTTAGAAGGAGTTGCTGAAGCCACTGCTGGTTTCAGCAAAGGCTATTTCGGTAATTGGTCTGATCACATAGGGAGAAGACTTCCCTTTGTTAGGATGGGCTATTTTCTTTCTGCTCTTTCGAAACCATTAATGGTGGTGTTTACATACCCTTTGTGGGTGTTTGGCGCACGTACCACCGATAGAATTGGCAAAGGATTAAGAACAGCACCAAGAGATGCTCTCTTATCTTCTGAAACCAGTCCGCAAACCAAAGCTCAGGTATTTAGTTTCCATAGAGGATTCGACACCTTAGGGGCTGTTTTCGGCCCTTTGATTGCTTTGGCTTTCATTTACTTTTATCCCGGCAAACTCACTTCACTCTTTTATATTGCTGTTATCCCCGGCATGCTTGCTGTTTTGATAACTTATGCCATAAAAGAAAAAAAGTTTACACCAAAAACAACTCAACAATCGCCAGGGTTTTTCTCTTATTTTAAATACTGGGGAAAAGCTCCTATCGAATACCGTAAACTTATCACCCCCCTCATCATATTTGCCTTATTCAACAGCTCCGACATGCTCTTATTGCTAAAAGTTAAAGAATCTACCGACAGCAATACAACAACCATCATGGTGTATGTTTTCTTTAATTTGGTATACGCCATTTCATCTTATCCTTTGGGGCTTTTGGCCGATCGTATTAACATGAAAATTATCTTTTTGGGCGGACTTATTCTTTTCAGCATAAGTTATTTTGCTATGGCTCAAACACAATCGAACCTGGCTTTTTATATCATTTTCGGAATATATGGACTTTATATGGCGGCTACTGAAGGTATCTCCAAAGCTTGGTTAAGCAATATGGTAAAAAAGGAAGAAACCGGAACTGCTATAGGTTTATTTGTTGCTTTACAGAGTCTTTCGCTTATGATAGCCAGTGCATTTGCAGGATTAATTTGGAGTTTGTACGGAGCAGCTTATGCTTTTATCCTTACCGCCATTGTTAGCTTGTTGGTGTTTATTTATATGTTGATATTTGTGAGAAAACCCCTGAAACATTCATAATCCATCAGCATGAGACCTAAAAACACACTTACGATTATATTTTTCTTTTTTGTTTCGGTGCTTTATTCTCAAAATATTGACATTGATATTCTCAGACAAATAAACGTAAACAGGAATGCTTCCTTCGACACTTTCTTTATTTACCTAACTGATTCGGCTCCGGTTCTGGTGTATATCATTATGATTGGGATACTTGTTTTTGCTTATTCTAGAAAAAATAAAGAAGCGCAACAAAAAGCCTACCTCATCATAGCTTCTTTTATCCTGACGGCCATCATCAGCAACACATTAAAATACAGCCTCGACATGCCACGCCCCTTCGAAACTTATGCATTTATCGAGAAGATTTCGGTAGGAGGAAGTCCTTCTTTTCCTTCCGGACACACAAGCGATGCTTTTGTAATTGCTATGGCGGTGAGTCTTGCCTTTCGAAAATGGTTTATTGTGCTTCCCTTCTTCATTTGGGCAAGTTTGGTTGGATATTCACGCATGCATTTGGGAGTACATTATCCTTCAGATGTATTGGCAGGTGCAATAATAGGAAGTGGAAGTGCTTGGCTTTGTTTCTTTTTATCTCGAAAACATTTTGGAAAGAGAATGTTTTTCCAAAATAGATAATTGCTAATCACCCTTTAACCAAAATAGAATTACAAAGACTGACAGCAATCATTTGTCGTTCATAGAGGGGTCTGATTTACAGAGTTTACTCTAAAGTGAGCAAGCTTAACTTATTCTTCAATGGAGGCGGTAACATCTCATGTTTTCAGATGGCAGTATGTAAAGACAATAGTTGCCTTCAAATCCATATGTCTGCTGACTTGTTGTTTAATTTCACTTGCTACATAGGGTTCAACTATTTCTGCTTTTTCATAAAAGTCTATCAAGGTTTCGACTGAGGTTATTCCCAAGCAGTAGTTAATTGCATTTTTGTCGGGAAAAATATTTTTTTGTTTAGAAAGATATATGCTTTCATCGATTGCTGGTTGAATCGGCGTGATAAATTGACTCAGTTTTTCGTTATAAAGTTGTTTAATCTGGGGCTGGCTCTCATTTGTAAATGGAAGTTTAAAAAGTTCATCTGATAGATCTTTTAAATGCGTTTTAAAAGGCTTTAGCACCTCCTGAAGTTGATCTCTTGTATATTTTACTTCCTTATAAGTAATCCCAATAAAAGAAGGCAGTTCACAAAGGGGGATTTTTTTAAAATCAACTGTTTCATTTTCTGATGCATCAATAGTAGAAAAGTTGAAATAATCCTCTATCGAGCCATCAAGAAATAAAACACATTCTCTCTCAATAATTGTTCCTACTATCAACTTAATGTAAGGGTCTTCCATTAAATCTACTTCCTTGGCCTCCATAGCTGATACATACAAGATTTTATCTTCAATAAAAGGCAAGGCTTCAAATAAGTTATAGCTCTTTAGAAGCATCATGTAATCATCTTGTATTCTACTTCTAAGACTATTTATTATAGTTTTAAAATGTCCGATTAACATTATGGTTGTTTTATCTTTGTGTTTTACCTTCTGATATTCTTTATAAGATGGATAAATTCTAATTATATCTTCTAAATCCTTTATATCTTCTTCCTCATTAAACATTTTCGCGAAAGATTTGATAACGTCCTCATCAGAAAACTTTGGCACACGAATGTAACAAAGCAAATTCACGGCACTAAAAGAGACATACAATGCATTGTCAGATAATAATAAATTACTATAAATATAGGTTCCTTCCATTACGAAATTAATCTTTGAAGTAACCCTGTTAATGAAAATAATGTCCATTGATTTGTGAGTATATGAGTTTACAAAGATAAGTAGAAAGCTTTTTGAATGGATAATAAAAATTGAATAATTTCTAATTGTAAGCAGAAATGTATTTTGGACTTAAAGTAAGACGATATCTTTTTGTCGCTCAGAGTGGACAAATTTTATTGTTTTAGTAAGCAGAATAACAACAACCTTTTACTTTTAAAGTTTATTTCCTGCTAAGCAGAGCTTTTGTTACTGCAGCATAACCTTAATGCTTTGCTGAGCTAAGGTGTCTAATATAAATTAGGATTTGAAAATATAATGTTTTGAAATTAAATAAATGAAAAATCCCACTCTTGAATAAGGGCGGGATTTTTTAACCACATTTATATTGTTGATTTAGGCTACTTCATACTCTACTTTATTTATGTTTTTTATTTTCTTTGAAGCATTAAGAACTTCAATACCCACAATAGAACCTTCACTATCATTATCTAATATGATACCTGATTTTTCTTCGTCACTTTCGGTAATTTTATTATCGCTAAACTCAATGTAGAGTACATCAACTTCTTTATCATATTTCACCTTCATTGTATTTTTTATTTTCGATGTTTTGTAAACTATGATTATTAATTTAGGGTCTTTGGTTTCATTGACAAAGATACGGAATAAATAATCATCAACAATTGACTGATAAATATTAATTCCGTCCTCTTCTTTAGTCTGCAAAGGGTTTTCTAATGTTTGCTCTACAATGGTTTTTGAGATTCCTCTTACTTCCATTTGCTCCAATGCGTGTTTTGAAAAAACAAAGTCATTTTTTACTTTAGTTGATGGTACAAAGATACTAATTTTTATATTGTTTTATTGCTGTGATTAAAGAATCTGCTTTGTATTTTTTCTGTAGCATTCGTACAGCTTAATATTTTCGCACTAAATTTAATATATGGAAGGAATTACTTGCTTGAAAAGAAAATTGCAAATTATCCAATAAGTAACGATTTGCCACTCAGGCAAGCACACTTTATTACCTTAGTAAGCAGAATAACGCCAAGAACCCTAAACTTTACTAGTTAATATTCTCAATTCACCCACCCCCTAAATCCAGAAGAGGGAAAAACAGAACGCTGATTTAGGCATTTAGATGTTTAGCTGTTTAGTTGTTTAGGGGGAAGACTCAAGACCCAAGAGGGCGTTTAGGCTATTAGACTTTTAGGCCTTTAGGGGGCGGGGCTCTAATTCCGAAAAAAAAACCTTACAGAAATATTGATGTAAACTTTTCAATAACCATAAGGGATAGCTGAATTTTTTGCGGACGCCATTG
>CAIXTV010000256.1 GCA_903922465.1 uncultured bacterium | reverse complement strand
TTCAGTTTGAAAAAGTTGAGCATCAGCATTATTAATTTTGTCGGTTTCTTCTTTTATTTTTAAATCCGACTCTGCATTCATGGCAGCTTCATCTCTCATTCTTTTAATATCAGCATCGGTTAAACCAGAAGAAGCTTCAATACGGATGTTCTGCGATTTGCCCGTGGCTTTGTCTTTAGCAGAAACATTCAGAATACCATTGGCATCAATATCGAAGGTAACTTCAATTTGAGGAATACCTCTTGCAGCCGATGGGATGCCATCTAAATGGAAACGGCCAATGCTTTTGTTTTGGTTTGCCATGGGGCGTTCGCCTTGCAGCACATGAATTTCAACAGTGGTCTGATTGTCTGCAGCAGTAGAGAAAGTCTCTGATTTCTTGGTAGGAATGGTAGTGTTCGATTCAATCAACTTAGTCATCACACTACCTAGGGTTTCGATTCCTAAAGATAGAGGAGTAACGTCGAGCAACAACACATCTTTCACTTCACCCGTCAAAACACCCCCTTGAATAGCAGCACCAACAGCCACAACTTCGTCAGGATTAACACCCTTTGAAGGAGCCTTCCCAAAGAAATCCTCTACCACTTTCTGAATGATAGGAATACGGGTAGAACCTCCAACTAAGATTACCTCATCAATATCAGCAGCTTTCAGATTTGCATCTTGCAAAGCTTTACGGCAAGGTTCGATAGTAGCACGCACCAAACTATCAGTCAATTGTTCGAATTTCGCACGGGTTAGAGTTTTAACCAAATGCTTTGGAATGCCATCAACAGGCATAATATAAGGAAGGTTAATTTCGGTTTGCGTTGAACTTGAGAGTTCAATCTTTGCTTTTTCAGCAGCTTCCTTCAAACGTTGAAGCGCCATAGGATCTTTTTTCAGATCGATACCTTCGTCTTTTTTAAATTCTTCTGACAACCAATCTATGATAGTTTGATCAAAATCATCTCCACCAAGATGGGTATCGCCATTGGTTGATTTCACTTCAAACACTCCATCGCCCAACTCAAGGATAGAAATATCGAAAGTGCCACCACCTAAGTCGAAAACTGCAATCTTAATATCTTTATTTTTCTTGTCTAAGCCATAAGCTAAAGCAGCAGCAGTAGGTTCGTTAATAATACGTTTTACATTAAGGCCGGCAATTTCTCCCGCTTCCTTAGTAGCCTGACGTTGCGAATCGCTAAAGTAGGCAGGAACAGTAATAACTGCATCAGTAACTTCTTGTCCTAAATAATCTTCAGCTGTTTTCTTCATCTTCTGTAATATCATGGCTGATATTTCCTGAGGTGAATACATACGGTCGTCAATTTTTACTCTTGCTGTATTATTCTCTCCTTTCAAAACTGTAAAAGCCATGCGGCTGATTTCTTTTGTAACCCTGTCGAAAGGCTCTCCCATAAAACGTTTGATAGACGAAACAGTTTTGTGAGGATTAGTAATGGCTTGACGTTTCGCAGGATCACCCACTTTACGTTCTCCATTGTCAACAAAAGCAACGATTGAAGGAGTTGTCCTACGACCTTCGCTATTTGGAATTACAATGGGTTCGCTTCCTTCCATAACAGCAACACACGAATTGGTGGTGCCTAAGTCTATTCCTATAATTTTTCCCATGATGATTTGTTTTTAAAATTTTCTAATTGTTTTTGGACTTTAGTCAATCATTGTGCCAACATCAAAAACAGTCAATAAATAGAAATAATGTCAGATTTAAGCAAGATTACACATAATAAAACAGGAATAAACTGACAAAAAGGCATTTTTTGTTGTTTATCAAGCATACATCAACTAATGATTAGCTGTGTAACCAAATGAATTCCGACTTATTTAAAAGGCAGGAACGAAACTTAAATTCTTGGTATATCTTCCATATATGATGGAATCTTTTGATCTGCCATCTAAATTATAGGAGCGGAGATTCTCGATTGAATTATCGTAACGACATGAGAAAATACCAATACCATTATTGATGTTGGTATAGTCGGGACGGTCAAAAACCGGACTACCAGTAGGGGCATTCACGTCGATATAAGTTGAAAGTTCATCACCCCCAACCAGAACAATTAAATCAACTTTACCACAAACACGGGTAACATTTGAATTAACAGGTATTTTTGATGCCAGCATAGTAAAAAATGATTGACCGTATGTGGCTTGCATGTCCTTCCCTCCAACTAAATCGGCGGATTTTTGATATCCGAAATTTACATCAGCACTATGTTGGGTTAAAATCCCTAATGCATCTTTTTCAGTATAATGAAGACGAAAAATCATTTCATATCTTCTACCGTTTACAGCAGTTTTCCAAAGAGCATCTTTATTTGTGGCAAAACCGATTGTAAATCCAATGGGGGCATTAATACTAAATTTTTCGATCAATTGAGTTGAAGTAGATATTATTTTACCGTTGGTTTTGTTAAGGATAAAGAGTTTGTACTCATATGCATCATTATAATTTGAATTATTTGGATTAATTTTCCTAATGGCTCTCCAAACATATTGATTTGGGTAATAAAAAACACCTGATTCTTTATTAAAGATCGATGTGGTATCAAAAGAAAAGGAAGTTATATATTGCCCGTTTCGCCATTCTTCCATATAAACATCCAAATCAGCAGGATTATAATTACTCAATTTAGGGTCGGCTGCCATATAATAAGCATTATCATCCCCAATAAAGGCTTTATTGATTTTAATATAATGAATGCTATCGTTTTGGTTTAGCAAACCATACACAACAGTGATGTCTTTATATTCAGCATTTACATCAAGTTTAGTAGAACAGGAAGTGATGAATATCAGAGAAAGGAAAAGTAAGATTGAAAGGAAAAATTGCTTCATATAGTATCATTTTGTTGACTCGCAAAGATAGACTTTTTTATTTTACTGCAAATTTTGATTTCTAATTATTACCGGGCTTGGGATAATTGCAAATTATCCTGTGTTAAAAGCCGATTTGCAAAATCGGCTTAGCTAAGTTGCATTTTTTATAGATGCCGCTCAGAGGGGTTTATAAAAAAAACCTTAGCGCTTTCTTTTTTAGTTTTATCACGTCTTGATAAAACCCTGGCTTAGTAGTCTGTAAAATAATTCAATATTAGAAAATATATCTGCGACATGAGCTAACACTCCCCCTATAGGGGCTAACACTCCCGCTATAGGGGCTAACACTCCCCCTGTAGGGGCTAACACTCCCCCTATAGGGGCTAACACTCCCCCTATAGGGGCTAACACTTCCCCTATAGGGGCTAACACTCCCCCTATAGGGGCTAACACTCCCCCTATAGGGGCTAACACTCCC
>CAIXTV010000255.1 GCA_903922465.1 uncultured bacterium | reverse complement strand
TTATAAATTAATTTCAACCATAACTCACTGAAACACCTATAAAACCTAAGAAGTTTGAGCTCTTCAAATGCGGCCCCCACCTTATAATATTGGAATAAATATTAAATATTAATTATTTATTAAAACAAAACGTCCACAAATTTATATATAAGAGAAAAAATAAAAACTATGATCCAATATTTTGACACCGACACCAACCAGAGCTACATCGATGTAGCCACTTTTATGGATTTGATTCGAAAAAACAAGGCGGAAACTCACCGTCTTATCCAACTTTTTAAAATTGAAAAGATTTCTTACAAAAACCGAATTTTATTAAATTATGAAACACTGGAGCAGATTATCCCCACACTCATTCCTTAGTAAAAACCAAAGAGCCCTCGGCAAAGGGCTCTTCAAAAAAAAGATTATATGAAAGATGTTTATAATGAATTTGGATGCATTAGAAATGCGTTTTACGATACGGGGCAACCTGCTTTCACCTGAAGGTATATATAAATTTTCATCTGGTGTATTAGTCCAAAAAGCTAAAAATAGGATAAGAAAGCCTTTACAGTTTAAGAATATTTACGAAGTAAGGCGGTCTGATCAAATTCTTGCCTATCTATTTACCAACCCCCAAGATAACTTTTACTACAAAGGCAAGGACATTGTGATACTTAGAGTGGAAAACTGGTTTCTATACCAGCGGGAAATAGAAAAATTTATTCGGGAAATGATTTCAGGTTTTCAAACTAATTACAATATATCTTTTATGTTTCATAGCTTTCAACATATAGATGTTGCAATGGATACCGATGTAGATATTGTGAAACGATTCAAATATTTGTTTAATCGGAAATCAAGGTACACCTTCATTAATGATAAAAAACTTAGAGTAAGGTCAACTGGTACTTTTGATGATGAAATAAACATTGGTAGCATTAAAAAGAGGAGAAGGATGATCACAATTTATAACAAAACACGTGAGCTTTCAGCAGGTAACAAACAGTATCTTGGACAATTATATTCAGAAATATTTGGTTCATCAGTTGTATTTCGTGCTGAAGTAAAGTTGTTCAATACTCATGCGAATAAATACTTGATCGATCCGTACATGCTTGATAACTCTAATTATCTTCTATCTATATTTAAAATGGTAATAGATGAGATGATTGATTTCAGAATAAATAGTGGCTCTAATGTTACCCGTCAAAAAAAGGTTTGTTTTATTAATTTTCAGAAACAACTCATAGTCATTCCACTGTCAGTACCTATAAAACTTCAACAAGGTAACAATTCAATTAAGTACCTTATCAAGCAATTATTTGAAGACAGCCTTGGGCGATTCAGCAATTTTAGTCAGTCATTAAAGTTTATCGCAGAGTTATACATAAAGGCAGAAAATTTGGATGAATGGTGTGTTAAAAAGAATATTCGAAAATAAAACGAATTCAAATTTGTAATTATATGTCTACTTATTATAGCCGTCCTAATATGGAAATATAAGATTGATTCACGACCACCTCATAAGTGGAGACGGAAAAAAATAATAAAAATTGAATGTTTAATGAAGATAAAGATGTTTATTATGACCTTTACCAAGCAACAAAAATTACCATCGAGGAGCTGAAGCAGTTTCCCGAACTTGACGGGATGACTGAAGCAGAACTTGAAGTTCTGGCTGACCAGCTCTTCGATTTAGCCATTGCGGTTCAAAAAATCATATCAGAATCATGAAAGATTTAAAAGAATTTAGTAAGTATATTAAAAAAAAGGATACCAGAAAATCCAATATAAATAAGATTGTTTGGGAATACACAAGAGTTTCAACCGCCAATCAAACTGACAATTATAGCCTTGAGAATCAGGAGGACTCTATAGCTAAACTGGCTTCAGAGTGTGGTTATATTATTGATAGAATCTATGGTCAAAGCGATGAGTCAGCAGCAAGTGATGATCGAAAGGAATTTAATAGGTTCTTATTTGACCTTCGCAGAGCCAAGGTTAAACCGTATGCTATACTTGTGTGGACTATGAGTCGATTTTCACGGACTGGTGGTGGTGGAGTAAGTCTCGCAAATGAGATAGTTAATAAGTTAGGGGTTCATATAATTGAGGTTAGTAGTCGGATTGACACCACGACCGAAGATGGGAAAATCCAGCTATTTGCCAAGCTCATTGATGCCCGTAAAGAAACGATAACCAAACTGACTACAACAATACCTGGAATGATCAAGTTTGTTAAATCAGGTAAGTATTTGGGTGTGGCTCCTCTCGGTTATGATCATTTTGGCAGAAAAGTAAAGGATCATAAAAAATGGCATTATGAACAAAAAATAGTATTGAATGATACTGGTAAAAAACTCAAACTTGCATGGGGATGGAAAGTTCAAGGATATAAGGATTACGAAATTAAAGCAAAACTTAAATTATTAGGGGTCGATATCCGTTTACAGAAGCTGTCTGCCATGTGGCGTAAACCTTTTTATTGCGGTGTGCAGATTAATAGTTTCGTGGGAGAAGAAGCTGTGATGGGGACATGGGAACCCATGATTTCAATTGAAACATACGAAAAGGTGGGACAAATTCTATCAGGTGGTCGACAAGGCTACCAGATTAAGAAAAATTTTCCAGAACGACCTTTAATCGGCACATTATTGTGCTCCTGTTGCGGTAAAAAACTTTGTGGATATGAAGTGAAGAAGAAAAAGAAACATTACTATAAATGCCAGCAATGTAAAGGAGTATCTATTAATGCATCTACATCTTTAAAATTTAAAAAGAAGGTTGGAGCTCATGAATTATTTATTGATCACCTCAATGAATACCAGATAAATCCTCGGTATCTGGGGGCTTTTACCCGTCAACTGGAAAAGAATATTGAAAGTACAAACAAAACATCAAAAGTAGAGGAGGCTAAACTTCGGGTACAACTTAAAGCACTTGAAGATCGGAAACAGTATCTACGGAGAATGGTGGCAATGGGTGAACTGGAACCTGATATGCTTGAATTTATACCAGAAATAGAGAGCGGAATAAAGAGTCTCAATGAAAAACTTCTGGTGCCTGATATAAATTTATCTAACTTGAAAAATGTTGTGTATAAAGCAGTCGATTTTACTCAGGAAGCCAGTAAATACTGGGCTTCATATTCACTCAAAGGGAAGCGAGACATCCAAGAATTAGTGTTTCCAGAAGGATTGATGATAGATACTAAAAATCGACAATATCTAACTTCAAAAGTCAACGCACTTTTTGCTGCAAAGGCTGAATTCATAAGGGTTGTGGAAGGACAGAAAAACAAAATCCCCGTCAAAAATGACGAGGATTCCTGTGTAGTAGCGGGGGCAGGATTCGAACCTACGGCCTTTGGGTTATGAGCCCAACGAGCTACCTCTGCTCCACCCCGCAATATATTTTATGAACAATGAACGTTTCTTATTGGGAGTGCAAAAGTATATTTTGTTTCTTTGTAATCCTAATTTTTTGGAAAATATATTTTTATGGCTCATAAATCTGGTTTTGTGAATATTATCGGGCATCCCAATGTTGGGAAGTCTACATTGATGAATATGTTGATGGGCGAAAAGCTCTCCATTATAACCCCAAAAGCACAAACAACCCGCCACCGCATCCTCGGAATCGTGAATGGCGACGATTATCAGATCGTATATTCTGATACTCCGGGTATCGTAAAACCTCACTATAAACTGCACGAATCGATGATGAAATTTGTGCTCTCAGCCTTGCAGGATGCCGATGTTTTTATTTATATGACCGAAGTGGGCGAAAACAGTTTTGATGAAGACGTGATCGCCAAAATAAAGGCTTCGGGCAAACCACTTCTGTTCCTTATCAATAAAGTGGACACTATCAGCCCAGCTGAAATGGAAGCCAAGATAAAATTCTGGCAAGAAAAATTTACGGAAGCTACCATAATTCCTATTTCTGCCAAACTGAATTTTAATACCGATAAAATAACAAAGGAAGTTTTAAAGCTTTTGCCTGAAAACGAACCGTATTTCCCTAAGGACGATGAACTTAGCGACAGGCCGCTACGGTTTTTTATTTCAGAAATGATCAGGGAGAAGATTTTCCTGCTTTATCAACAGGAAATACCCTATTCAGCGGAGGTGACAGTAGATTCATACAAGGAAAAACCGGAAATCGTGGTGATAAGTGCAACTATTTTCGTTGAGCGCGATACACAAAAAGCCATTATTTTGGGGCATAAAGGCGAGGCAATCAAGAAACTTGGCACCTTGGCCCGCAAGGATATTGAAGCTTTTATCGACAAGAAAGTATATCTCGAACTAAGCTTGAAGGTAAGCAGCGATTGGCGCGAGGATGCAAACCAGTTGAAAAGGTTCGGCTATGAGTTTTAATTGGATTTTGTTCGAATTGCGTGAAAGGGTTACGCCTTTGGAGAAACAGTTAGTGATGATTCGCCTTAAAATGAATGTGAATGAAGAAAGGAAAAAGAATAATTAGCATCTATTACTTTTTCATTGCTCCATAATTTGTACATAGTTTTGTATGTATAAATAAAAAACCGCTTGTAACTATTTGTTAAACAAGCGGTTAAATTATTTTAAAGTGACCCCATCGGGATTCACCGTCTATTTTTAATGCGCTATTTATCAGTACTATACATTCATTAAACCTACCTATGGACACCGAATTGGATTCCTTGATTTAGGCTTAATTACTCAAAGAACGTATTGCAAATATACACAATATTTGTCAAATATAATTAAAAAATGCAAAATATTTTTAGGATTTATTGATTGTAAAAGTTGAAATTTTATGAGTTGAAAACTTCCATTAAGGTTATGTTTCGTTTTTTTGTCTTTGCCCACAATCCATCTTAAAACACACCATCGGAATCAGTTTTTCCAAAGCTGTTACCCTTTCATGCAGTTCGTTGTTTTTGGCTAAAACATCATCGTATTGCTTTTCGATAAAGGCAATGGCTTTTTCGGTGTAGTCTATTTTACCTGCTTTGCGGAGGTAGCGTAGCGAAATGAGGGTGGATATTCCGCCTCCTGTGATGAAGCTGATTAGGATGGCAAGGTATTGGAGCATGGTTAGTATGGCTATTTTAATTTTATTACTGTTACACGGATTTCCCTCGTTTGGATGTATCCGTTGAGGTGTGCCGATACTACAAACTCATATATGTTGTTTCCATCTTCATCTACTGGATTGTCAATATCGGGCCTTATAGTAAATTCTAAAAAGCCTGTATCCTTGTTGATGGCGAAAAATTGCTGGTCGTAGGTACTGTCTAAAATGGTATATGTGCAACCGCTACCTGCATCAACATAGCCAACTTCAAGACTGCCTGTTAAAACATTGAATGAGAATGGTTCTCTAAAAACAGGTGATTCCAAAATAATGGTTTCAAGGTTTCGCAGGTCGATGAAAATTACTGTACCTATTAGATTAGGCATCGCTTAACAGCTTTACAGATACGACTGTTCCTGCGGTTGCTGTGTTGGCAATAAAGGACAAGCGGATGTATGCGCCTCGGACTAAGCCCTTGACATTCCATGTGTTGTTGCTTACACCAGATGGGTTTGTTACCGAACTTGTGGGTATTAGTCCCCAAGTGATGCCATCAATGGATTGGTGCAGTTCCATGGTTGAATCGGCTGAATTGATGCCTGTAAGCGATGCTGTCAACATTACATTGCTTCCCAAGACTTGCAAGGCTGGGAAGGAGGTAGTGCCTGAGACGACACTGAAATTTAAG